>NZ_RAWL01000165.1:0-17486 GCF_003668885.1 Corallococcus sp. AB049A
GGCGGCTGCTGGTGATGCGGCCGCAGGGGGTGGATGACGCGGCGAAGGCGCGGGCGGTGGCGGAGGCGAAGCGGCACCTGGGCAAGCCGTACGACGCGCTCTTCGGGTGGGGGGACGAGGCGATGTATTGCTCGGAGCTGGTGCGCAAGGCGTACGCGGCGGGAGCGGGGGTGGAGTACGGGAGGATGGAGCGGCTGGGCGACCTGGATGTGGCGGGACTGAAACAGGAGATTGCCGAGCGCTACAGGGGGCCGGTGCCGGTGGACCTGGAGCTGGTGACGCCGGCGAGCCTGGCGGCGGATGGCCGGCTGGCGGTGGTGTATTCGGATTTCCCCACGGAGCGTTGAGGCCGCGTCATCCCTTGAGGATTCAAGAGGGCAGCCGAGGACTCACACGCGGGGAGAAGGACCGGTAGGATGAGCGTCCATGAAACGCCTTTTTCTGCTGCTGCCGTTGGTGGCCCTCGCGGGCTGTAAGGATCCCCAGGACGGGGTGAAGGTCGTGATCTCGTATGGCCAGTTCGTCCCGGGCTGCGTGCGGGTGACCGCCACGGACGACGCCAGTGGGGACACGCGCACCACGGACGTCGCGGTCCGGGGGAAGAAGCCCGAGCCCAACAGTCAGATCGTGGTGGGCGTGCTGCTGCCGGAGAAGTGGGGCACGGCCATCACGGTGGAGGCGAACGGTTACGAGGCGCTGCCCAAGGACGATGCATGCGTCGGCAACGCCGTGACGAACCAGCGGAAGGGCCTCTCCGTTCCGAAGGGCAGCACGAAGGACGGCAAGCCCGCGGAGCTGACCCTGCTGGCGGACGCCAGGGACGAGGACGGCGACGGGTACGTCAGCAACACGGCTGGCGGCTCGGACTGCGATGACAAGGCGGGAGTTGGAGCGGGGATCAATCCCGGCGCCACCGAGCTGTGCAACGGCCAGGACGACAACTGCGACGGCAACAAGGATGAGGACTTCGCCATCGGGTCTGAATGCATCAGCCCCGAAGGTTGCCCGAGCGTTCGCACCTGCAACACCAGCGACCCTACGACATTCGCCTGTATCGCCACCAACGTGCAGTACGCATGGGTAGATGCGGACAGGGATCAGCACGGCGACAAGAATCAGGGTCAGGTGGTGGTCTGCAGCGCGACGCTTCCGCCGGACCGCCTGCCGCTCACCTCGCCTCACGATGACTGCAACGATTCGGAAGCCAGCATCCATCCTCAGGCGACGGAGAAGTGCAACACCGTCGACGACGATTGCGACGGCGACACGGATGAAGGGTTTGGCGTGGGCGCCACCTGCTTTGAAACCGGTGTCCAGTGCGATGGCATCCAGCAGTGCAATGCCACGCAAGACGGTGTTGTGTGCAAGCCGACGGGAACCGTCCCGACCTGGTATCCCGATCAGGATGAAGATCAGCATGGGAAGATGGACGCAGGCATTGTCCGCTGCCCCAAGCCTGACGCGGGCTACATCACCGAAGGCAGGGACTGCGACGACGGCAACCCCTTCATCCATGGAGATGCCCGGGAGCTGTGTGATGGCCAGGACAACAACTGCAACGGGACTGTGGATGACGGTCTGAACTGCGCACCGACCTGGGCCGGCCAGCAGGTGGGTGAGGAAGCCGACCGGACGTGGTACGGCCTCTCCGTGTATGGGGATGGTGGCGTCTGGATTGTGGGCAGCGACGGTGGGCGCGCGGTAAAACAACCCAGTGAAACGGCCTTCTCGGTGCGCCCAGGTGCATGCACGGGCACCAGCAACACCCGCACCCTCTTTGGTGTCTGGTCCAATTCCGAGGGCAAGGCGTTCATTGGCGGATCGGAAGGACTTCTCCTGATCCAGGAGCCCGGAAGCACCGATTGTACGCCGAGGCGCCCTCCCAATCTGGATGCAGGGTCAGGCACCATCGCCACCACGGACCTTTTCGGCTTCGCCAATCCGTCGGACCCCGATGATGTGCAACTGTACGGCGTTGCCTCTGATGACGATAAAGGCGCGACCTTCCAGTGGAATGGAGCAGTGGTGGGCGTGCCGATCATCGCTGCGTCCAACAGCACCTTCCAGGGCATCCATGGAATCTCTCCCGAGGTGATGTTCGCCGTGGGTTCGTTCAAGAACCCCGAGGCCGGAGGCGCTAGAGGGCAAATCTTCCGCTATGACCCGGTGACTTCATCCTGGGGCACGCCGGTTGAGCCACCCAACACCAAGGGGCTCAATGCTGTCTGGGTCGTCAATTCCAAGCTCGCCTACGCGGTGGGCAATGCGGGTGCATTCCTGAAGTGGGACGGCTCCGTGTGGGCCACTTCGCCCGGCCCCGCTGCTGAACGACTGACAGGCGTCATCGCCTTTGGCAGTAATTCCGTCTACGTCACGTCGGAAGCTGGCAAGGTCTACCGTTACGAGAACGGAAATTGGCAGACGTATGACCTGGGTGCCTCGCTGTATGGCATCAACGGGACCAACCCCGGGGACCTCTGGGTCATCGGCGTCCGCGGCCTGGCCTTCCACTATCCGTCCTGGCCTGCCGCGCCCCCGCCTCCGTGATGAACTAGCTCACGGTGGGGCTGCGCGCCCCACCGTGACGCCGTGTCTCAGCGCTTCACCCGCAGGACCTGGAACCCCTTTCCTCCGGTTCCGAAGCCCTTCAGGTTGTCCGCCCGCACCACCAGGTCTCCGTTGGGCAGTTCGCCCCAGACCTCCGCGCGGGCCAGGACGCCACTCGTGGCCCGCTCGTATTTCCGGGCCTCCACCCATGTCACCGCATCCGTGCTCGTGAAGAGCCGCGCGTAGACATCCGACGCGGGCTGCACGTCCCCCACGTCCGCCCTCGCCGTGCCCAGCACGAAGCCGCCGCCTCCCAGCGCATCCAGCGAGTACGCCGGCCCCGGCAACGTCAGCAGCGCGTCCACCCGTCCGCTCGCGTACACGCGCAGGAGCTTCGGGTGCTCCGGCTCATACAGCGTGGACTGCCCCAAGAGCAGCTCGCCTCCCGACAACACGGTCCCCGTCACCGCGTTCGCCGCGTAGCCGCCCATCACCTTCGTCCACGTGCGGCCGCCGTCCGTCGAGCGCACCACCGCCGCCTGCGTGCTGCTGCTGCCGAACGTGGCCCACAGCGCGCTGCGCGTCGTGTCCGCGTACAGCGCCGTGCCGTGCCGGTGGTCCTGGAACGTGGCCCGCGCCGTCCACGTCGCGCCACCGTCCGTGCTCGCCCACAGCCGCAGCGGCGTGTTCGCGGAGGTGAACGTCTGGTACTCCAGGAAGAACACCGTGCTGCCCAGCTCCGCGAAGCTCGCGGGCGACATCGCCCGGTAGTTCCCCAGCGCCGCCACGCCCGCCCACGTGCGCCCGCCGTCCGTCGAGCGCTCCAGGTGATAGCTGCCACTGCGGCTCATCTGCGCCAGCAGCGTCCCGTCCTTCAACGCCGCCATCACCCAGAACGACGCGCCGCCCACGCCCTGCCCTCTCGCGCTGAACGTGCGCCCACCATCCGTACTCGCGAGCAGCTTCGACCGGCTCCCGTCCAGCGCCAGCGCGTACACCGTGCCCGCGCCGTCCACCGCCAGCACCTCGTGCGTCGTGTTCGTGAACACCGGCTCCAGCGTCACCGGCCCCTGCACCCCGCCATCCACCGGCGGAGTCCCCGCGTCCACGCCACCATCCGAAGTCCCCGAACCCGCGTCCGGCGTCCCCGCGTCCACGCCGCCATCCGAAGTCCCCGAACCCGCGTCCGGCGTCCCCGCGTCCACGCCGCCATCCGGAACACCGCCGCCGCCATCCGGAACACCACCGTCCTGCCCCGAGGAGCCGCCGCCTCCTTCCGGCTGGCGCGCCAGCGCCACGCGCATCACCCGGCCGCTGGAGTTCGCGTCCGCCGCGTCCCCGTAGAAGCACGGCACCTCCGTGACGCTGTCCGGCAGCACGTCCAGCGTGCTCAGGTAGCCCTTGAAGCTCGTGCGCGAATCCAGCGTCACCGGGTCGCTGAACACGCCGTCGCGCAGCACCCGCACCCGGATCTCGTAATCCGTCGCCGTCTGGAAGTGATTGTAGAAGACATACAGCGCATCCCCGATGCGCGTCACCGCGGGCTGCAACGCCCAGTCCGGCGTCCCCTCCACCAGGATGCGTGAGCCGAACGACGTCCCGTCGAAGCGCCGGTAATACAGCCGCTCCGTCTCATCCTTGTAGACCAGGTGGATGCCGCCCTTCCCGTCCTCCACCGCGCTCAGCGCCGCGCCATGGTAGATGCCGTCGGAGAACGCGTCCCGCTGCGGCCCCCACGTGTCCAGCGGATCCGCCGCGTCACGCACCCGCATCCGCGTGGGCTCGAAGCCGTCGTGCATGGCCCAGAAGAAGACGAGCTTCGACCCCACGCTCAAGAGCCGTCCCCCGCCCCGCTTCTTCGTCCGCCCCAGGTCCGGCTGCCTCTGGAAGCTCGCGCCGCCGTCCGTGGACACCGCCATCACCGCCGTGGCGCCACCGTCCGGCTCCAGCCGGAACGCCTGCACCCACAGCCGCCCCTTCGAGTCCCGCGCCAACAGCGCCCGCGAGTACGCCGTCGCACTGTCCGCGTTGAACACCCGCACCGCCGGCTCCGGCGTCCAGGTGTCCTGCGCCTCGTCGTAGCGCCACCACTGGAAGTACACGTCGTGCCGCGACGACGCCGCCAGCGAGGGGGCTTCGTACGCGTAGACCATCGCCACGTCCCGCCCCACCGCGACCAGCTCCGCCCGGTCGTGGTGCGACGCATCCGGCTGGATTTCCGCCAGCTTGGAGAAGCTCTGGAACCCGTCCTCGGAACGGAACAGGTTCAGCCCCTGACCTTCCGCCCCCTGCTGCTGGATGGCCAGAAGCCACGTGGGCGCAGGCCCGTTGCCCGTCTCAATCCGCACCGAGTGCCGGTGCGCTGGCAGCGTCAGGGCATTGCCCCCGCCGGCCGGCACCATGGGCACCCCACCCGCCGCCACCACCGTGGTCAGCAGGGCTCCCACCCAGGACATCATGTGTTTGCGCCCCCTGTCGTATCCCCGCCCGAAAGGTAGGGACGCAGGACCCGGGAGCAATTGCGGCGGAGGCGGACGTGAAGGGCCCGGTCATCTCCGCGCGGACAGGTGAACACAGCCCACCGCGCGACGCCCCCGGGAGTGTTGGGAGCGCCGCGCTGGGGTCCTGACGACTACTTCTTGCGGCGGCGAGGAGCGGCGGTGCCCGCGTCCATGCCCGTGCCCGCGTCCATGCCCTCCACCGTGCCGGCGTCCATGCCCGTGCCGGCGTCCGGCGTGGCCGTGGTGACGGCGGGGGGCGGGTTCACCAGCTTCAGCGAGGTGAGGAACTCATCCGCCGTGGTGTTGGGGTGGTTGGGGTTGTAGATGACCAGCAGCGTGTACAGGCGCGGGCCCACGAGGAAGTTGCGGGCCTTCACCTCACCGACCACCGGCGAGCTGACCGTGTAGGACTTGCCGGGGTAGCCATCCAGCGTGACGTCCGCCTCTTCCTTGATGGTGCCCTGGACCTGCTTCACCAGGCCGTCCTTGCCCTCGTTCAGCAGGGCCTCCGGAGGACGGCTCGCCACCAGGCGCTCCGGGTAGTCCGCGGTGCTGATGGAGTAGATGGTGCCGTCCTCGGTGCGCGAGGAGAAGGCCGCGGTGTTCACCGTGTTGGCGCCCAGCGGGACCTGCTTGCGCTCCACCTGGGGCTCCGCCGGCATGCCGATGACGAAGCCTTCCGTGGCCTCGTAGGGCTTGAAGGCCGGCGCCGGGGGGGCCGCGGGGGCCTCATTGGGCACGTCCTCGATGGTGGAGGTCGCCTGAGCGCCACCGGACGAGGAACCATCGGTCTTCTGCTGGTTGGCGCACGCGCCGGCGATGAGCGCGAGGGTGGTGAGCGAGGCAAGAAGGAGGCGGGACAACGGGCGCATGGGCACGCTTCCTGAGAGGGAAGTGGAAGGAAACAGACTGTCTGTTCGGACGGTAGACGAAGTGCTCCGCCGCTGACTACCCGAGTTTCGACACGGCGCGAGCAACTTGCCCCAACGGCGCCCCCGGAACCGTCCGGGGGCGGACAACGCGCAACGGGGCCGGAAAATCGGCCCGGGAAGCTATTCGCCCAGGTACGCGCGCCGCACCTCGGCGCTGTCCAGCAGCGCCTTGCCCGGGCCGGCCATCACCACCTCGCCCGTCTCCAGCACGTAGCCGTAGTGGGCGGCGTTGAGGGCCAGGTGCGCGTTCTGCTCCACCAGGAGCACGCTGACGCCGGTGGCGTTCACCTCGCGCAGGGTGCGGAAGATGGTCTCCGTCACCTGCGGCGCCAGGCCCAGGGACGGCTCGTCCAGGAGGAGCAGCTGCGGCTTGGAGAGCAGCGCCCGGGCAATGGCCAGCATCTGCTGCTCACCGCCGGACAGCGTGCCCGCCAGCTGCTTCTGACGCTCGCGCAGCACCGGGAACAGGCCGAAGCCCTTGTCCATGTCCTGGCGCACCTGGGCGGTGTCCTTGCGCAGGTACGCGCCCAGCTCCAGGTTCTCGAACACGGTGAGGTTGGGGAAGATGCCCCGCCCCTCCGGCGCGTGCGCCATCCCGCGAGGCACCAGCTGGTGCGCCTTGAGGCCGGTGATGTCCTGCCCCGCCAGCGTGATGCGGCCCGCGGACGGCTTGAGCATGCCGCTCACCGCGCGCAGGGTGCTCGTCTTGCCCGCCCCGTTGGCGCCGATGAGGGCCACCATCTCGCCCCTACCCACCGTCAGGGACACGCCCCGCAGCGCCTGGATGGCGCCGTAGCGGACCTGGATGCCCTCCACCGACAGCAGCGGCTCGAACGCGCGCCGCTCGCCCAGCACCTTCACCGGCTCGCTCACGCCGCGCCTCCGTGGGACTCCAGGTAGCTGTCGCCCAGGTACGCCTCGATGACCTTGCGGTCGCTGCGCACCTCCGCCGGAGCACCGCGGGCAATCGTCTCGCCGTGGTCCAGCACGGTGATGCGCTCGCAGATGCCCATCACCAGCTTCATGTCGTGCTCGATGACCAGCACCCCCAGCGAGAACTCGTCGCGCAGCCGGCGGATGAGCACCATCAGGTCCGCCTTCTCACGCGTGTTCATGCCCGCCGCGGGCTCGTCCAACAGCAGCACCTTGGGGCGCGTGCCCAGCGCGCGGGCGATCTCCAGCCGGCGCTGCTCGCCGTACGGGAGGTTCTTCGCCTCCTCGTCGCGGCGGTGCGACAGGCCCATGACCTCCAGCAGGCGCTCCGCCTGGCGCGTCAATTCGCGCTCCTCGGCCTGGAAGCCGGGGGTGAGCAGCAGCGCGCGCCACCAGTCGCGGTAGTTGCGCATCGCCGTGCCGGCCTTCGCCAGCGGGCCCATCACCACCGGGTGCAGCGCCCCTTGCGCGCGGCAGGCCACCTTCACGTTGTCCAGCGCGGTGAGCGCGCGGAACAGGCGGATGTTCTGGAACGTGCGCGCCAGGCCCAGGTGGTTGATCTGATGCGGCACCCAGCCGTTCACCCGCTGCCCGGCCACGCGCACCTCGCCCTCGGTGGGCTGGTACACGCCGGTGAGCACGTTGAACGCGGTGGACTTGCCCGCGCCGTTGGGACCAATGAGGCCCAACAGGTCGCCCTGGCGCACGCTGAGGTTGAAGTCCGTGAGGGCCTTGAGGCCCCCGAAGCGGATGCTCACGCCGGACGCCTCGAGCAGGGCTCCACCGGAGCCGGGAGGAGCCGGAGTCACGGCGGCGCTCATGACATCCCCTTCTTCTTCCGGGGGAGCCACCGGGGCAGCACGTCCCAGAGCTCCTTCGTGCCGAACAGGCCCTGCGGCCGCGCCAGCATCAGCACCACCAGCAGGATGCCGTACACGGGCATGCGGATCTGATCCACCTTCTGCGCCAGGCTGCCCCCCGCGCCCAGCGCGCCGAACAGCGAGCGAAGCCCTTCGGGCAGCAGCGTGAGGAAGATGGCCGCGACGATGGCGCCCGTGCTGGAGCCCAGCCCGCCCAGCACCACCATGACGACGATCTCCATGGACTTCACGAAGGTGAACGAGCCCGGGTTGATGATGGGCACGAAGTGCGCGAACAGGCCGCCCGCGATGCCCGCGAAGAACGACGAGATGACGAACGCGCGGACCTTGTAGCCGGTGGTGTCCACGCCCATGGCCTCCGCGGCCACTTCGTCCTCGCGGATGGCCCACAGGCTGCGGCCGTGGCTGGAGCCCGCGATGCGCCGGGCCACCAGCACCACCAGGAAGACCCAGAAGTAGACCATGGCCACGCTGGAGTACTGCGGGATGCCGGACAGGCCCAGCGCGCGGCCAAAGGCCTCCGTGTTCTGCACCACCACGCGGATGATTTCACCGAAGCCCAGCGTCACGATGGCCAGGTAGTCCCCGCGAAGCCGCAGGGACGGCAGGCCCACCAGGAAGCCGCACAGCGCGGCGGCCACGCCACCCGCCAGCAGCGCCACGGTGAAGAGCACCTGGTCGCTGGCGGCCACCGGCAGGAAGGACAGCGCCACCTCCTTCAGCTCCAGCGACGTGACGCCCGCGATGTACGCGCCCACGGCCATGAAGCCGGCATGGCCAATGGAGAACTGGCCCGTCATGCCGTTCACGATGTTGAGGCTCACCGCGAGGATGATGTTCACCCCCACCACGGACAAGAGGTACGTGGCGAAGGGCGAGGTGTTCAGCAGGACATCCGCCAGGACCACCACCGGCACCGCGATGAGCACGGGCAGGATGCCGCGCAGGGCCGGGGGCACGCGGCCCGCGGTTTCATCGGACAACGTCGTAGCGCCAGGGACGGCCATCAGACCTTCTCCGCCGCGACGCGGCCGAACAGACCGCCCGGCTTCACCAGCAGCACCAGGATGAGGAAGCCGAAGGCCACCGCGTCACGCCAGGTGCTGGCCGCGTAGCCCACCACGAACTCCTCCACCAGGCCCAACAGCAGCGCGCCCACCACGGCGCCCGGCACGTTGCCGATGCCGCCGATGACCGCCGCCACGAAGGCCTTGAGGCCCACGTACAGGCCCATGAGCGGGCTCACGGACGTGTCCTTGATGGCGTAGAGCAGGCCCGCGCCCGCCGCCAGCGCGCTGGAGAGCATGAACGTCAGCGCGATGATGCGGTCGGTGGGGATGCCCATCAGCGCCGCGGTGCGGTGGTCGAAGGACACCGCGCGCATCGCCTTGCCAAAGCGCGTGCGGTACACGAGGAACTGGAGCCCGGCCATCAGCCCCACGGCGATGAGGAAGCTGATGACCTGCCAGTTCCACACCACCACGTCGCGGTCCCCCACGATGAACCACTCGCTGGGGACGATGACCTCCGGGAAGGCCCGGGGGGACGCGCCCGGCAGGAAGCCGACGTCCAGCTGGAAGCCGTACGACAGCGCGAACGAGATGCCGATGGCGGTGATGAGCGCGGTGAGGCGCGGCTTCTCACGCAGAGGACGGTAGGCGAAGCGCTCGATGAGGAAGCCGAGCAGCGCGCACCCCACCATGGCCACCGCGAAGATGACGACCACGCCCCACAGGGAACGCTGCGCCTGGCGCCCGAGGGCGAAGGCGGTCGCGTAGCCCATGTAGACGCCGACCATCATCACGTCGCCGTGGGCGAAGTTGATGAGCTTGAGGACGCCGTACACCATCGTGTAGCCCAGGGCGACCAGGGCGTAGATGGTGCCGGCGGCCAGACCATTGATGAGGTGCTGGAGGAGCTGCGACATGTGCCGGGGAGGACCCTGGGGTTAAGGCGAGATGGTGGTGACGTAGGTGGACTTGCCGTCCTGGACCTTCAGCACCACGGCGGACTTCACCGCGTTGCGCTTCGCATCCAGCGTGATGTTGCCCGCCACGCCGGGGAAGTCCTTCGTCTGCGCGATGGCCGCGCGAACCGCGGGGCCGCTGGTGTCCGGAGCCTTCTTCAGCGCTTCAATGGCGACGCGCGCGGCGTCGTAGCCCAGCGCCGCGAGCGCGTCCGGCACCGCGCCGTTGTTGTCCGCCTTGTAGTCCGCGATGAACTTCTTCACGCGCTCGTCCGGGTTGTCCGGCGAGTAGTGGTTGGAGAAGTAGCTGCCTTCAATGGCGCTGCCGCCCAGCTCGAAGAGCTTCTCGGAGTCCCAGCCGTCGCCGCCCATCAGCGGGACCTTCAGGCCCAGCTCGCGCGCCTGGCGGGCGATGATGCCCACCTCGCTGTAGTAGCCCGGCACGTAGATGCCCTCCGGCTGCGTCTTCTTGATGGCGGTCAGCTGCGCGCGGTAGTCCGTGTCGCCCTGGCTGTAGCTCTCCGTGGCGGTGATCTTGCCGCCCAGCTCCGCGAACTTCTGGCGGAAGACCTCCGTGAGGCCAATGGAGTAGGCGCTCTTGTTGTCCTGGAGCACCGCGACCTTGTTGAGCTTGAGGTTCTCCCGCGCGAACTTCGCCATCACGAAGCCCTGGAACGGGTCGATGAAGCAGACGCGGAAGATGTTCTCGCCCTTCTCCGTCACGGAGGGGTTGGTGGACGACGGGGTGATCATGGGCACGCCGGCCGCCTGGGCCTTCTCCGCCATGGCCAGGGAGCTGGACGAGGCCACCTCGCCCAGGATGAGCACCACCTTGTCCTGGGTGATGAGGCGGGTGACGGCCTGCGCGGCCTCCTCCGGCTTGCTCTGGTCGTCGTACACGCGCACGACCAGCTTCTTGCCCTTCACGCCGCCGGCCGCGTTGGCCTCCTTCACCGCCAGCGCGATGCCGTTGCGGGTGGAGATGCCGAACGTCGCCTGGCCGCCCGTCAGCGCGCCCACTTCACCCAGCACGATGACGTCGTCACCGGCGGGGGGAGCACCGCCCCCCTGCGCGGTGGCCGGGGCCTGCGCCGAGGGGGCGCCTCCCGCCTCTCCCGTGGGCTGCGTCTTCTTCTCGCAGGCGGCCGCCAGGACGGCGAGCGCTGCGAGGAGCATCGGGGCAAGTCGTCGCATGCGGGGGCTTCCTCCGGGGGAGATGACGGGCAAAGCCCCGGTTTTCTAGGGGAGCCCTCCCCATGGGTCAAGCGCACAGCTTGGCTCCTGGGTCCCGGCAACACCCCGGAACATCGCTGTCGCGAGTCCCTGCCCCCACGGCGGGTGTGCACCTGGCGCCGCTCAGGGCTCCAGCCAGAAGTGCTCCCGGCCCGACGGTCCCCGGCGGATCCTCGGCGCGGGCGCTTCCGCGTCGCCGTCATCCCAGGGCGTCATGTCCTCATGCGTCAGCGCCCATCCGGCTTCAGGAGGGTCCTCCGCGTCCGGCAGCACGGCGGGCGCCCAGGAGACGGGCTCCAGCGCGGGCGTCCCCTCTGGCATGGACACCGGGAGGTCCACGGCGGCGCGGCGGCGCAGGAACCGGCCCGCCACCAGCAGTCCCACCGCGCCGGCCATCCACCCGAGTCCCCGGCCTGGCCTCGTGGCTCGCATCGCAGACGCCTCCTCGCGCGGACCGGACCGTCCGGACTCACGCCCTCACAGTGAGGTGTGGGGACGCGCGCGGCCAGCGGGAAGCCCGGGGTGCTGCTCCTGCACGGCTGCCCTCCGGACAGGAAGCGGGGAGGCGCCCGCGCGGCGTTGCCCGTGGCGTGCGGCATGCCGAGCCCCTGGACCATCCAGCACCAGGGGTTTCCTTGGGCGTCATTGAACCCACTTTGCAAGTGATGCCCGAGGTGAAGGCGCACAAGGAGCCAAGGCAATGATGATCAAGCGCAATGACATCAAGGAAGGGATGACGGTCCGCAGCAGCGACGGCGAGAAGCTGGGCAAGGTGTTCGCCGTGAGTGAGGGCGAGTTCCACATCGAGAAGGGAATGTTCTTCCCGAAGGACTACCTGGTCCGCTACGCGGAGGTGAGCGACATCCGCAACGGGGAGATCTACCTCAACCACGGCCGCGAGGCGCTGCGGGGGCTGTCGGACACCACGAACGCGGGTGTGATGGCGGGCCGGGGTGGCGGCGCGGGCGTGGGTCCCGGCGCGGTGGGCGCGACAGCGGCCACGGCCACCGGCGCCACCATGGGCGGAATCGGCGCGGGGCTGAAGACGGGCACCGCGAAGACGGACGTCAACCGCACCGGCACGGAGAAGGCCGGCATCGCGGACAAGGTCGGCCTCAAGGACCGGGAGCTGCGAGCCAAGGAGCGCATCGCGAGCGAGGACGTCACGCTGCGCACGCACCATGAAGAGCTGGGCGTCACCAAGCACCAGCGCTCCGCGGGCGAGGCGCAGGTCCGTAAAATCGTCGTGGAGGAGATGAAGACGGTAGAGGTGCCCCTGCGCCACGAGGAGGTGGAGGTGGTGCGCCGCGCGGTGAAGGGCAAGGACACCATTCCCGGCGACGTGGCGACCTTCCAGGAGGAGACCATCCGCATCCCCCTGAGCGCGGAGGAGGCGGAGCTGACCAAGCGCGCCTACACGGACGAGGAGATCACCATCCACAAGCGCCCCATCGAGGAGCGCCGCACCATGGAGGGCCGCGTCCGCCACGAGGAGCTGGTGGAGCCGACGGTGGTGCGCACCGAGCCGGACATCAACGAGGAGACGCGCCGCACCGGCTACGTCGCGAACCCGGACATCGATCCGCTCAAGCGCTCGTAGCGTCCTCGCCTCACGTGCGCGGCGCGCGGGTGGCCGGCGTCGCGCGGGTGGGCGCCTCCCGCTGGCGGTCCACGGCGGTCTCCAGCCGCTGCGAGTCGCGCAGCCGCTCCGGGAAGAGCCGGCCCGCCAGCGCCGCCAGGGCCGTATCGCGCGCGGGGGGGGCTCGCGGCCACCAGCCGGTCCGCCATGGCGTGCGCGGTGGGGAAGCGGGCCGAGGGGTCCTTGGACAGCGCCACCGACAGCACGTTCCACACGGGCGCGGGCACCTCCGGGGGCTTCGTCAGCTTCTCCTGGCAGATGGCCTTCATGGTGTCCAACTCGTCGTCGCGCTCGAAGGCGCGGCGGCCCGTGAGGGCCTGGTAGAGGACGAGCCCCATGGCGAACAGGTCGCTGCGCGCATCCAGCTTGTGGCCCAGCGCCTGCTCCGGGGACATGTAGAGCGGCTTGCCCTTCACGATGCCCGGCAGCGTCACCGTGCGCTGCGCGCGCACCTTGGCCACGCCGAAGTCCAGCACCTTCACCTGGCCATCGAAGGCAATCATCAGGTTGTGCGGCGACAGGTCGCGGTGCACCAGCTCCAGGGGCGCGCCGTCCTCGCCCTTGAGCGCGTGCGCGGCGTTGAGCCCCATCAAGGCCTGCGACACGATGGCGGACGCCACCGGCGGCTCCAGCGGGCCCTTGTTCGCGCGCAGGAGCCGGTCCAGGTCGATGCCGTTCACCAGCTCCATGGCCATGTAGTACGCGCCCTGCGCCTCGCCGAAGTCGTAGACGTGCACCAGGTTGGGGTGCGACAGCCGCAGGCCGATGCGCGCCTCGTCCAGGAACTGCTGCACCATCTCCGGCTGCGCCGTCAGGTGGGGCAGGATGCGCTTGAGCGCCACCAGCCGCCCCAGCCCCTCCGGCCCGCGCGTGCGCGCAATCAGCACCTGCGCCATGCCGCCCGTGCCCAGGGGCTTCACGACCTCATAGCGGCCAATGCGCCCGCGGTTGACGGGCGTGCCCTCCACGTCCAGCTCGTCCAGCCGCTCCAGGGGGCCGCGCCCGTCCGTCAGGGCGAGGAAGGACAGCACCGCCGAGTCCAGCTGTTCGCCAATCGCCGCCACCAGCCCCATCACCCGCTGTCCGCCGTCCGCGAAGTCCCCGTCCACCACCAGGCCCAGTCCGCCCAGGTTCAGCCGCCCCAGGGTGAGCTGCTGGCAGAAGAGCATCCGGCCTTCGCGCAGCTTCCGGGGGCCGCTCCAGTGGGCCGCCTCGAAGACGTCCACGCCCAGTTCGCCCAGCACGCGCGTCAGCACCGGGCCGCGCGTGCCCCGCAGCGACACGAAGCCCGCCTTCGCGTGCACCATGCGGGCGCACTGCGTGAGGAACACGTCCAGGCCGGTGTCGAGGTCCAGCCCCCGCTCCAGGCAGTCCTCGAGGATGTCGTCGGCCATCCGGTTCACGGCCATCAGGCCGCGCAGGAAGGCCAGCTCTTCTTCCGGGGATTGGAACGCCACGCGCCCATCAATACCCGAAAACCCGGCGGGGATGGAGCGCCCACCGGGTGGGACGTCAGACGCGCTCGCGGTCCACGCGGACCACCGGCGCCAGGCGCTCGGGGAGCTCCGGGCGCTCGGCCGACGCGCGGGTCACCGGGTGCTCCAGCATGCCGTGCCGGTCCAGCATGTGCTCCAGGTGCGCCACGCGCGCGCGCAGCCCCTCCAGCTCCCCGGCGGGCCGGGCCTGGACCTCGCGCACGCGCAGCCACGTCTCCATCACGGGCTTGAGGGCGAAGCGCAGCGTGAGGCCGAACAGGGGCACGCCGACGGTCATGCCGGTGACCATGATGATCATCACGGCTTCAGTCAGTTCCATGGGGGAGGCTCCGGGAAAAGAGGCGGACGCCCGGGACTACGAACGGGGGGGCCGGGTGATTGCACCCGGCCCGCGAGGCCTCAGCCGGACTTGGCCTGGTCCGTGTAGATGGCGTCCGCGATGCGGTAGGCGCTGCCCTCCAGGCGCTGGAAGGCCTCCTTGAGGGCGCCCGCGTCGGAGGTGTTGAGCACGGAGCGCAGGCGCTCCAGGTCCGCCTGGATTTCGCCGCGGTCCTTCTCCGACAGGAGGTTGGCGTACTCCTCCAGGCTCTTCTCCGTGGTGTAGATGAGCCCGTCCGCGTTGTTGCGCAGCTCCGCCAGCTCCTTCTTCTTCTTGTCGTCCGCGGAGTGCGACTGGGCGTCGGTGATCATCGCCTGGATTTCAGCCTCGGTGAGGCCGGAGTTGCCCACCACGCGCACCTGCTGCTGCTTGCCGGTGCCCAGGTCGCGCGCGCTCACGTGCACGATGCCGTTCGCGTCGATGTCGAAGGACACCTCAATCTGCGGCACACCGCGCGGCGCGGGCGGGATGCCGACGAGCTCGAAGCGCGCCAGCGTCTTGTTGTCCGCGGCCATCTCGCGCTCGCCCTGCAGGACGTGCACGGACACGAGCGGCTGGTTGTCCACCGCCGTGGAGAACACCTGGCCCTTCTTGCAGGGGATGGTGGTGTTCTTGTCGATGATCTTCGTGAAGACGCCGCCCGCGGTCTCCACGCCCAGCGACAGCGGCGTGACGTCCAGCAGGAGGACGTCCTTCACCTCGCCCTTGAGCACGCCGCCCTGGATGGCCGCGCCCACGGCGACGACCTCGTCCGGGTTGATGCCCTTGTGGGGCTCCTTGCCGAAGAACTCCTTCACCTTCTGCTGCACGCGCGGCATGCGCGTCATGCCGCCCACCAGGAGGACCTGGTTGATGGCCTGCGCGGTGATGCCCGCGTCCTTGAGCGCGATGCGGCACGGCTCGATGGAGCGGTCGATGAGGTCCGCGACCAGGGCCTCGAAGGTGGACCGGTCCACGGTCTCCGTGAGGTGCTTGGGGCCGGACGCGTCCGCGGTGATGAACGGGAGGTTGACCTCCGTCTCCGGCGCGCTGGACAGCTCGTGCTTGGCGCGCTCCGCCGCTTCCTTCAGGCGCTGGAGCGCCATGCGGTCCTTGCGCAGGTCCAGGCCGTTGTTCTGTTCCGCGAAGCGCTTGGCCAGGTAGTCGATGAGGCGCTGGTCGAAGTCCTCGCCGCCCAGGAACGTGTCGCCGTTGGTGCTCTTCACTTCGAACACGCCGGCGGTGAGCTCCAGGATGGAGATATCGAACGTGCCGCCGCCCAGGTCGTAGACGGCCACGCGCTCCGTGGTGGCGTCCTTCACCTTGTCCAGGCCGTACGCGAGCGCGGCGGCCGTGGGCTCGTTGATGATGCGCAGCACGTTGAGGCCCGCGATGCGGCCCGCGTCCTTGGTGGCCTGGCGCTGGCTGTCGTTGAAGTACGCGGGGACGGTGATGACCGCCTCGGTGACGGGCTCGCCGAGGTAGTCCTCCGCCGTCTGCTTCATCTTCATCAGCACGATGGCGGAGACCTCCGGCGGGCTGTAGCCCTTGCCGCGGATCTCCACCCACGCATCACCATTCGGGCTGGGGGCCACCTTGAAGGAGGAGACGCCAATGGCCTTCCTCGCCTCCGGCGAGTCGTACTTGCGGCCGATGAGGCGCTTGGCCGCGAAGACCGTGTTCTCCGGGTTGGTGATGGCCTGCCGCTTGGCAATCTGGCCCACCAGGCGTTCACCGGAGTCGGTGAAGCCCACCATGGAGGGTGTGGTGCGGCTGCCTTCGCTGTTGGGGATGACCACCGGCTCGCCGCCTTCCATCACGGAGACGCACGAGTTGGTGGTGCCCAGGTCGATTCCAATCACCTTCGCCATGACTACTGCTCCCCCCCGGAGGAACTGCCGGACGGCGCGGAAGTCTGGGGCTCCGCGCCGCTGCCTTCTTCAGAAGCCTTGGGTGCTTCAGTGCTGGCCGCGGGCGCGGCCGCTTCCGGCGCGCGGGCGACGACGACCATGGCGGGACGCACCAGGCGGTCGTTGAGATAGAAGCCGCGCGTCACCTCGAAGAGCACGTGGCCCGCCGGGACGTCCGCGGACTCCACCTGCTGGATGGCTTCGTGCACGCGCGGGTCGAAGGGCTGGCCCTTGGCGGAGAAGCCCTTCACGCCGTGGCGGGCGAGCGAGTCCTCGAAGGACTTGCGCGTCATGGCCACGCCCTTCTGGAAGCTGTCGAAGTCGGAGGACTTGCTGGCGGCGTCGAGCGCGCGGTCCATGTTGTCCACCACGGGGAGCAGGTCCTTGAGGAGCTTCTCCACGCCGAACTTCTGGACGTCCTCCTTCTCCTTCTGCGCGCGCTTCCTGTAGTTCTCCAGGTCCGCGGCGGAGCGGATGGCCCGGTCCTGGAAGTCCTTGGCGCGCTCGTGCGCCTCCTTCAGGCGCTCCAGCGTCTCGCGGGCCTTGGTCTGGCTGAAGTCCAGCTGCGCGCGCAGCGACTCCACCTCCTGGCGGAGCGCGGCCGCGTCCTCGGTGGGGGGAGCGACTTCGGGGGTGGAGGCGTCCGCGTCCCCGGCGGCAGCAGCGGAGACGTCCAGCTCCACCTCCGTCTCCGTGCCCGCGCTGTCCGCGTCCTCGTCCATCCGACGCTCGACGCTGCGAACCGCATCGTCGATCACGTCCTGCCCGATGTCCGTCTGGATGCTGCCCTTGTCATTGTCCTTGGTACCCGACACGGCGCGCACTATCTCACGCGACGCGGAGCGATCCAACAGGACCCGGGCGGCCGCGCGTGCCCGGCGTGCGGGCAGGCGCGGGCTTCATGGGGAACGGAACTTCACGCCCCGGGCGCGGGTTTCTTGCGGCCCAACGTTTTCTTGGAAGCTGGTTTCTTCGGGGCCCGGGCGCCCTTGGCGGCGGCGGGGGCGCCGGCGGTCTTCTTGCGGCCAATGGACTTGTTTCCGCCCTTGGCCGGGCTGGCGGACTTCGCGCGGGCCGGGCGGCTGGGGGC
>NZ_RAWL01000166.1:0-17468 GCF_003668885.1 Corallococcus sp. AB049A
GGTGACCGTGGGGCCGGCGGCGCTGCTGCTCGTGGCGCTGCGCGGCCTGGCCATCTGGGGCGCGTGCCGCAAGTTCGCGCCCGCGGAGGACCCGCGCCTCAAGCGCTACCTGTGGATGGGGCTCATCTCCCAGGCGGGCGTGACGTTCGGCCTGGCGGCGCTGGTGTCGCGCACCTTCCCGACCTTCGGGCCGCAGGTGGAGGTGCTCATCGTCGCGATGATCACCGCGCACGAACTGGTGGGCCCGGTGCTCACCCGGCGTGCGCTGCTGGGCAGTGGCGAAATCCGTGCGGAGGAGGCGAGCGGAGGCGCATAGTGGGGGCACACCCCCGCACCTTCTGGGGGTGGTCTCTGCCAGGAGCCTGCCGTCATGCCCGCCCCCGTCGCTCCCATCCTCGAGGTGGACGTGGACCATCCCTCCCCGCGCCATGTCGCACGCGCGGTGGAAATCCTGGAGAAGGGCGGCGTCATCGCCTACCCCACGGACACGTACTACGGGCTCGGCTGCGATCTGAATTCCAAGAAAGCGATTGAGCGGCTGTATCAGCTCAAAGGTCGCGACAAGAAGAAACCGCTGTCGTTGTTGTGCCCGGACCTGTCGGACGTGGCCCGCTACGCGCACGTGAGCAACTTCGCCTACCGCGCCATGAAGGGCCTGACGCCCGGGGCCTTCACCTTCATCCTGGAGGCGACGCGCCTGGTGCCGGAGGTGATGATGACGAAGCAGAAGCAGGTGGGCCTGCGCGTGCCGGATGCCGCCTTGCCCCGCGAGCTGGCGAAAGCGCTCGGCCGCCCGCTCATCACCACGTCCGCGACCCATACCGACGGTACGGTTCTTTCCGACGCCCGGGACATCAAGACGGCCCTGGGGCATGGCTTGGATCTGATTCTTGACGGGGGCGTCACGTTGAACGAGCCGTCCACGGTGGTTTCACTGATAGGCGATACGCTTGAAATCCTGAGGCAAGGCAAGGGTAGTCTGGAGTCCTGAAATCCTTTCCAGAGGGGGAAGTCTTGGCAGAGGGGGACCTTCCAGCAACGCCAGTCATCGACTCGCCGGAGCGGGTGCCGGGGGCGCTCGCGTTGCTGGGCCTGTTGGTGTTCCGCCCCATTGATCTGCATTACCGGCTGCGCGAGGTGGGCATCCGCGCGCCGGCGGGCCGCATCGGGCAGCTGTGGCGCGAGCAGGCCGAGGGAGGCCGCGCCGCGGGGGCCTACGTCGCGCGGATGCTGCTGCTGCTCGTGGTGCTGTCGCCGGTGCTCACGGTGCTCGCGGGGCTGGGCCTGCGGCTGTTGGGCGTGCCGATGCGGGGCGTCTACCTGGTGTCCGCGGCGCTGTGCAGCGCGGTGGGGCTGGTGGTGGCGCTGGTGTCGGGGCTCGCGTCCGGGGTGATGCTGGGCTCGCTGGCGAGCGTGGCGATGCTGGCGGGGCTGCACGCCACCGCGGGCGGCGCCTTCGGTCCGGAGCACGGCGGCGCGGCGGCGGTGGCGGTGGGGCTGTGCCTGGGCATCGTGTCCGGCCTGTCCGCGGGGAGCATCGGAGGGCTGGCCAACGGGCGCGGCCCGTCCGTGCGCAACGTGCAGGTGGCGGCCATCGCCACCAGCCTGGTGCCCATGCTGGTGTGGAGCAGCGCCGCGACGGTGTCCTTCGCGGGCGCGGTGGCGGCGAGCGCGCTGGTGGCCTTCCTGACGTGCGCGTTCCGGCTGCCGCTCTACGCGCTGGAGGTGCTGGCGCAGGCGGTGGCGTACGCGGTGGAGCGCTTCACGGGCAAGCCCACGCTGCGCTGGGTGCCGGTGCGCCACCACAACCTGAGCTACCTGCCGCACCCGTTCCTGGGCCGTCACCTGGCGCTGGCGGTGCGCTCGCGGCCGGCGGAGGTGCTGGCGGTGGCGGACGCGTGCCTGCGCTCGCCGGGCAACATCCTGGTGGGCTGGCCCTGGGTGGTGGAGGCGCTGGAGCGCGCGCACGCCCAGGAGGCCTCGGCGGGGCCCCAGGCCTGAGAGTGCCTCTGGAGCCTGGGGGGCCGCCCGGGGCTTACTGCTTCTGCACGTTCGTGACGACCTTCGCGCCCACGTCGTTGGGGGCGTAGGTCAGCTTCACGGTGTCTCCCGCGCGGATGCCCTGGAGGGACTGCGTGAGCTGGGGCTTCGACGTGTCCACCACGTAGGTGAGCGGCGGGGCCTCCGCGGTGGCGCCCTCCAGCTGGATGCTCGTCGGGCTGACGCTCTTCACCTTGCCCTCGCGCGTCTTGGCGGCCTGGGCCAGCGCCGTGTCGCCCATCACGCCCAGCATCAGCACCGCCAGCCACGTCCATGCCTTCGCGCGCATCCTTGCCACTCCTTGAGTGTGGGAAGCGGAAAGGGTGGACCGCTTCCCGGGGTGAAGGCAATGCCGTGCCGGGTGGGGCCGTCAGGGAGTTGCCCCGGGGAGCGCGTCCGGTAGCCTCCGGGGACCATGGAAGGACTGCTCGACGCGTTCATCGCCTTCATCCGCGCGGAGCGGGGCCTGTCCGGCAAGACGGTGGACGCCTACGCGGCGGACCTCACCGTGTACTTCGAGGACCTGCGCTCGCGCGGCAAGGAGGACGTGGCGCGCGTCACCCAGGAGGACGTGCTCGCGCACCTGGTGACGCTGGGCAAGCAGGGCCTGGGACGCCGCAGCCAGGCGCGCCACCTGGCCGCGCTGCGCGTCTTCCACCGCTTCCTCGTCGCGGAGCGGCTGGCGGACAAGGACCCCACGGAGGACGTGGACACGCCCAGGTCCCCCCGGAAGCTGCCCGTGTTCCTCACGCTGGAGGAGGTGGAGCAGCTCTTGGCCGCGCCCGACGAGCGCACCGTCACCGGCCTGCGCGACAAGGCCATGATCGAAGTCCTCTACGCCACCGGCCTGCGCGTGACGGAGCTGTGCACGCTGGAGCTCAACAACGTGCAGCTCACGTCCGGCTACCTGGTGACGAAGGGCAAGGGCTCCAAGGAGCGCATCGTCCCGCTGGGGCGCGTGGCGATTGAAGTGGTCCAGGAGTACCTGTCCCGCTCGCGTCCGGAGCTGTTGGGCAAGCGCCAGGCGGACGCGCTGTTCGTCACGCCGCGCGGGCAGGGCTTCACGCGTCAGGGCTTCTGGAAGCTGCTCAAGCGCTACGCGCTGAAGGCCGGCATCCTGAAGCCGCTGTCGCCGCACAAGCTGCGCCACTCGTTCGCCACGCACCTGGTGGAGCGCGGCGCGGACCTGCGCGCGGTGCAGCAGATGCTGGGACACGCGGACCTGGCGACGACGCAGATCTACACGCACGTCAACAGCGCGCGGCTGCGCAAGGTCTATGACGAGTTCCACCCGCGCAGCGACGCGTTCAAGCCGAAGCCCTCCGCGCGCAAGCGCCCGTCCACGCCGGGGTGAGGGGGACCCTGGCCTGAGGGGAGGGGAGGGAGCCCTCGCGTCGCGGGCGAACGCAATCGCTTGCGGTGGAGACGCACTCCGGGCCGCATGCGCGCGGCGTCAAAGCCGGTGCGCAGAGGAAACGACGCATTCCGGGGAAGTGGATCGCCTTGTGCAGTGCAGGACGGCGGCGGCGGACATGGCGTCCGCGGCCCTGTCGCACGTCTCGCGATCCACCCCACTTGCGGGCGCGGTGTGGCCCACGAAGGTCTGCTCGTTCATGAAGCGAACTCGCCCATTGTTGTTGTCCGGCGTCCTGGCGTTGTCCCTCTCCGCCTGCAAGGTGCCGGAGGCCGACGCCGCGGAAGCGAAGCCCGCGCCCAAGAAGGCACCCACCTCTCAAGTGGTGCCGGTCTCCGGCACCGCGCCCACGGACGCGAAGGTCCGCACGCCGTTCGCCGCGGCCCGGGAGGTGTACGAGCGCAGCGCCGTGAACGCGAACCCCTTCGCGGACAACAACGGCAACGTCCCGCCGCCCTCCGTCTATCAGGGGCCGCTGTTCAGCCTGAGCCATGACTATCCGCAGACGCCCGTGGCGCCGCCGGCCAATCCGCCGTGGATCGCCGCGCTCAAGGGGCAGCCCATCTCCAAGGCGAACGCGCTCGCGTACGTGAACGCGCTGAAGGCGTACATCGCGCCGTCCATGCAGACGCTGCTCTATGACTACCGCCGGTGGGATGCGGCGAAGGAGGGCTGGTACAACGAGCCGTGGCTCGCCTCCATCCGCGAGAGCATCCACGGCACCTACGTGGGCTCCGAGTTCCCCGCGAGCACCTTCTCCGCGACCGGCCTCCGCGTCGACATGACGACGTACGTGCTGACCTACTACGACAAGGTGGCGGCGTACGCGCTGGGCCAGGTGTGGGGCAAGACGGCGATGACGCCCACGCTCACCAACACCTCCGCGCAGTTCCCGGAGGGCTCCATCGTCATCAAGGTGGCGTTGACGAGCGCGCTGGCGAAGGACTGGCCGGTGATGGAGGGCGCGTCGCTGTGGCCCGTCTACGTGACGCCGCCCAACGGCCCCTCCGGCGCGAAGCCGCAGGTGATGAACGCGTCCATCATGCAGTTCGACATCATCGTCAAGGACACCAAGACGGCGCCCAAGACGGGCTGGGTGTTCTCCACGCTCGTCTACGACATGCGTGTGCCGGGCAGCCCCTGGGACAAGATGATCCCCCTGGGCGCGATGTGGGGGGATGATCCGAACGTCAACTCCACGCTGAACCCGGGCATGCCGCTGCAGGAGACGGTCATCAACCCCGCGGCGCCCGCGTACTCCACCGCGACGCTGGGGTGGGGCGGCCGCCTCTCCGGGCCGAACGACGGCGCGGTGGTGGCGCCGGCCTCCGTCAACGGGCAGATTCTCCCGGCCGTGCAGGCCTCGTCGTGCATGAGCTGCCACAGCGTGGCCGAGTGGCCCATGAAGACGTTCCTGTTGCCCACCACCACGATGCCGCCCACGGTCGTCGGGCCGAACAAGGACGCGCTCGTGCTGGAGCCGCCGGGTTCGCAGGCGTGGATGAAGTGGTTCCAGAACAACCCGGGCAACGTGCCGCTGGATCCCGGGACGGTGCCCATGGACTTCGACATGGTGTTCGCCTTCAAGTCGCTGCCCGCGTGGCAGGCGGCGACGCAGGGCAACAGCGGGATGAAGGCCTTCGAGGCCGCGGACCTCCTGCGCGGCACGCCGCCCGTCAACCCGCGAGACCTCAAGTACAACGGCCAGTAGGCCCGTGACGTCTCGGGGGGACCCCATGCCCAGCATGGGGTCCCGTCCGCCTTCACTATCCTGACAAGGGGCTGTCACGAACCGGGCCTATCGTGGCGTCATGAACACGAACGCATCGCCTCCGCTGACGCTGCTGGAGCTGGCCGACACGGGCCTCCCCGGCGTCGAGAGCTACTCTCCCTTCTGCCTCAAGGTGCACCGGGCCCTGAAGTTCGTGGGGCTGCCGTACGCGCGTGGCTGCGCGGACAACCCGGCCTCGCACCGCAAGCACAACCCCACCGGCCAGGTGCCGGTGTTGCTGGTGGGGGCGGAGGCGGTGCCGGACTCCACGGCCATCCTCGCGCGCATCCAGCAGCTGGCGCCGGGCCGCATCGACGCGTCACCGGAGGCGCTGCTCTGGGAGGAGCTGGCGGACACGTCCCTCAACGGCTTCCTCGTCGCTTCGCGCTGGGCGGATGACCGCAACTGGCCGAGGACACGCGCCGCGTTCTTCCACTTCATGCCGGCGCCGGTGCGCGCGGTGGTCCCGACGCTGATCCGCCGCAAGCAGGTGGAGAAGCTGGTGGCGAGGGACGTCTGGCGCGCGGGGCCGGAGGACTGCTGGCGCCGGTTCGGGTTGCTGCTGGACCAGCTGGACGCGCGAGCGCCGGAGCAGGGCTTCTGGCTGCAAGGGGGGCTGAGCGTGGCGGACCTGGCCCTGTTCGCGCAGCTGCAGAGCCTGCGGACGCCGCTCACGCCGTGGCAGGGCGCGGAGGTGGACCGGCGTCCGCGTTTGAGCGCGTGGCTGGGGCGGGTGGACGCGGCCACCCGCACCGCGAGCTGAGGCGGGCAGGGGCCTTCCGTCCGATAACGGAGGCTTGCTCCCGGTTGGAAGCACACCACCCAACGTTCAAACGTTGGACACGGTCATCGCCCGGACGTGCTGGGGAGGAGGTCTCCTACGGTTGCGTGCATGAACCCGACCGCGCACACGCCCCCCACTGGTGAGCCCTTTCCCCTTCAAGCGACGACGTCGGAGTCGCTCGACGCGCTCATCCAGCGGGTCGACAACATGTCGGAGGTGGAGCTGGATCACCTCCCCCTGGGGATGATCCAGCTGGATAGTCAGGGGCGGATCCTCAAGTTCAACCGGACCGAGGCCTCGCTGGCGCGCATCCAGGCCCGCGAGCAGATCGGCAAGAACTTCTTCTACGACGTCGCGCCGTGCACGCGCGTGCGGCAGTTCTTCGGCCTGTTCCAGGAGGGCGTGCGGGCGAAGAAGCTCTATCAGACGTTCGGCTTCGTCTTCCGCTTCGCGCACGGCGCGCGCCACGTGGCCATCACGCTGTTCTACAGCGACAAGACGGACTCGGTCTGGGTGCTGGTGTCCGACAAGAAGATGCCCGGCGAGGGTTGAGCCGCCTTCAGCGCACGAAGCCCGCCACGGGGCTTTCGAAGACCTTGCTCACGGCGTTCATCGTCCGGAGCCAGGCATGCGCCTCGTCGCCAAGCCGCCCGTAGACGCGCACGTCCACGGGCCGGGCGACACCGAGGAGCGCCTTGAACTCCGGCCACCCGGAGATCCGCCGGATGTGCTCCATGACCTCGCGCGAGTCAGCGAACGTGATGACCGCGCCGGCCTCCGTGTCCTCGGGCCGGGCGTGGAACTGGATGCTGATCAGGCTGCGCACGCCTTCGGATTCCAGGCGCTGAACCGCGGCCTGGACGGTGGATGAGAAGACGTCGAAGGACGCCGTCCGTTCGAGCACCTCCACGAGGGTGATCCGCTCACGGGCTGCCAGGTCCATTCGCGTGCTCCCTTCGTCGAGGACCCACCGGGCTTCCCCTGGGGTCGAGTCACACGCTAGGGAGTGGATCCGGAGGGGCCCATGGCCTTTCGAGTCCAGCTCGCTGTCCTGTTCCTCGCCCTGCTCAGCGCATGTGCTGCCCCGAAGGGCAGGGTGCGGCTGGATACCGGCGAGGGTTCCCCTATCGAGTACAGCCCGCCTTCTGCTCGGGCCGTGACCGTGGAGGCGGATGCCTTCGAGAAGGCACTGACCGAGCTGGTCCTGGTGACGCCCCTGCGGCTCCGGGCTGCGCGGCCAGGGGACTGGGTGCGTGCCTCCTATGACGGCGGCTCCCGGGAGCGCGCCTTTGGAGGTTTCTGTGAGCCCGGGCCTCGCCGGGGCAACTGCATCTCGCTGGTTGAAGACGTGATGGGGCTGGGGGACTGGGACAAGTTCAGCGTGGCGCTCGCGCTGTCCTTCGACCCGCTCAAGGAGAGCATCGCGAGGGCCGTGGAGGAGACGCTGGCGCCGCAGCTCTTCTATTCAGTCATCGCCACCGGACTCGTGACCTGGGCCGCGTTGGCCGCCAATCCCGAACCGGCCTTCACCAAGGTCGCCGCGGTCGTGTCGGCACTCCTGCTGGTCTACCTGGGCGCGGAGACGTTCCTGGAGCTGATTGAAGCGAGTCAGGACCTGAAGCTCGCCACGGACAGCGCCACGACCTGGAGGGAGCTGGAGCAGTCCGGCCAGCGCTTCGCGGCCAGGGTCGGGCCATCCATCGCGAGAGTCCTGGTCCTCGCGGCCACGGTCGCGGTGAGCCACGGCATGACGGGTGGCGCGTCGTTGCTGGCGGCCCGGCTTGCGTCGCTGCCGAACTTCCCGGGAGGCGCGGTGGCGGCCTCTCACGCTGGCATCAACGTCGCGAGCCTCGATCAGGTGAGGGCTGTGTCCGTCTCGGGAGGCGTCATCACGCTCTCCCTGCCGTCCACGGTGGTCGCGATGGTGGCGAAGGGGACAGGCTCAAGTGGGGCGCGCTCCTGGAACTCCTTCAGCGCCCTCAAGAGGGCACGAGGACCCGCGGGGCCAGGGAAGCAGTGGCACCACATCGTCGAGCAGACGGACGGCAACGTGCAGCGCTTCGGTCCTCAGGCCCTGCACAACACCGACAACGTGATCGCCCTCGACGAAGCCATCCACCAACGGATCAGCGCGTACTATTCATCGAAGGAGTTCGCTCTCACTGGAGACAAGACGATTCGCCAATGGTTGAGCAGCCAGCCATTCCAGGCCCAACGAGACTTCGGTATGAAGACCCTCATTCGCTTTGGAGCTGTTCCTTGAGTGCCCGCAAGTTCCAGAAGGCCAGCATCGAAGAGCTCGTCCAGTGGTACGCGGAGGGGTCCATCGCGTACGGACAAGCGCTGGAGGCCGCGGACTCGCGGTCCGCGAATCGCGCCCATGACAAGATCACAGGGGCCTACCGGGAACTTCGGAGCCGTGATGCGAGGTCCCAGCTCCTTCCTCTCCTCCAGAGCGAAAACGAAACCGTTCGAACCAACGTCGCTGCCCATGCCCTGGAGTTCGCTCCCGAGTTTGGCGAGCCGGTACTGCTCTGGATCGCGAAGCGTCCAGGGCGCAATGGGCTCGCCGCGGAATACGCACTCAAGAACTGGCGCGAGGGCACGCTCAACTACCCCTGAGCGCTAGTTCCCGCCCAGGTCTCCCAGGTTCAACCCGTACGGATCCGTCGTCGTCCGCCTGGGCGCGGGCTCCGGTGCACCGGGTGCCAGTGGGGCCACGCGGATCAAGCCCGCGGCCCTCAGGCGCTCCACGGAGCGGGACGCGGCCAGCTCTCCCATGGCCGCCGTGCGCAGCGCCTGCCGGATGCTCCGGCTGCCCCTCAACTTCGAATAGAGATACAGGTCGTCCGCCGTCAGGTCCGGCGGAGCAGGGCGGGGGATGGGCTCGAACACCAGCCTCCCGTCCAACGCGAACAGCGCGTCGCTCAACGCCAGCGTCAAACCCACCTCCGCCTCGCGGTACAGCGCGTGCGCCTCCGGCACCGGCCCCCGCTCCAACACCTGCGCCGCCAACGCCACCGCCAGGTCGTACTTGCGCGATGACAAGAAAGCCCGCACCAGCGCCAACAGCTCCGTGAACTCCGTGGACTCGCCCACCGTGAGCCCCGTGGTCCGGTGCGGCGCCAGCGCTCCGCGCCGGTACAGGTGCAGCACCCAGCGCGCCGCGAACAGCGGGGCCTCCCTCGCGCTCGCCAGCAGCTCGCCCAGCGTCGCGCCTCCCGACGCCAGGTCCAGCAGCACGTCCTCCTCCTCGGAGAACGTCTCCACCGCGAACTCGCGGAACACACGGAACGTCGTGTCCAGGCGCGGGAAGATGTCCCGGAACTGCGCCCACTCCTGCACCCGCGCCACCGCGTCCCGGTGCAGCGTGCTCAAGGGCAGCCGCAAGCCCACCGCGCGCCCGGACAGGGGCAGCCCCGGCGTGAACTCCACCTCGCCCGACTCCCAGGCGTAGCAGTCGAACAGCGCCTCGCGCGCCTTGTGCTCCATCGCCTCCGTCAGCTGCGACAGCTCCACGAAGCAGCGCTGCACCAGGAACGTGCCGTACGGCAGGTTGGCCCCTTCCGCCGCCTCGAACGCCGCCGCCGCCCGGGGCGCGTCCAGGATGCGCAGGTTCACCAGCACCTGCGCCAGGTGCTCCCTCGGATCCGTGGAGGCCACCCCCACCAGGTGCCCGTCCCGCAGGTAGAACTCCCGGCGCACCGCGCCCCGCTCCACCCGCAGCGTCCCCTCCACACCAGGGGCCGTGTACAGCGGGGGCATCACCAACTGGAGCCGGTAGCTGGCCAGGTTTCCCGTGAACGCTTCCATCCGTGGGCGCCCTCCAAGGCGGTCCGCTGTGCTGCGCCGGCCGCCAGGGTACCTGGGAGACTTGAGACGTCTCAACCCCTCGAAACTGCTGGGCTTTTCCTGTCAGGGCGAAATGTTCCAGGAATGCCGGGCGCGCGAGTGTCAGGCATTCAAAGGGCCCACCTGTCCCAACGGAAGGTTGCAGCACGACGGCGGGTGTGCGAACGAGCCGTGTCCTCCACCCGTCATTCGGAGCGCGAATCGCGATGCGGATTCTCTCAGGCGTCCAGTCGTCCGGAAGGCTGCACATCGGCAACTACTACGGGGCGATGCGGCAGTTCGTGCAGCTCCAGGACCAGGGCGAGGCCTACTACTTCATCGCCAACTACCACGCGCTCACCACCGTCCGGGACCCCAAGCTCGCGCTGGACCTGACGCGCGACGCGGCCCTCACGTACCTGTCGCTGGGCCTGGATCCGAAGAAGGCCGTCCTCTTCCGTCAGAGCGACGTGAAGGAAGTGCTCGAGCTCAACTGGATCCTCGGCACCGTGGTGCCCCAGGCCCACCTGGAGCGCGCCCACAGCTACAAGGACAAGGTCGCCAAGGGCATCAGCCCGGACTTCGGCCTCTACGCGTACCCCGTCCTCATGTCCGCGGACATCCTGCTCTACAGCGCGGACCAGGTCCCGGTGGGCAAGGACCAGATTCAACACATCGAGTTCGCGCGCGACTGGGCCGTGAAGTTCAACACCCAGTACGTCCCCGGCTACGACCCGGCGGATCCGGAAGGGAAGGAGCGGGGCCACGCGCCCGGCATCCTCAAGCTGCCGTCCGCCTTCGTGCAGGAGAACGCCGCCACGGTGCCCGGCATCGACGGACAGAAGATGTCCAAGTCCTACGGCAACACGCTGGAGCTGTTCGGCGAGGAGAAGGACATCAAGAAGCGGATCATGTCCATCAAGACGGACTCCACGCCCGTGGACGCGCCCAAGCCCACCACGGACGCGCCGCTCTATGACTTGCTCAAGCTGATGCTCCCGCCCGGCGAGTTCTCCGACGTGGACGCGTCCTGGAAGGCCGGCGGCAAGGGCTACGGCGACTTCAAGAAGAAGCTGCTGGACGCCTTCCACGTCACCTTCGGTCCCGCCCGCCAGCGCCGGCAGGAGCTGCTCAATGACCCTGGCGAGTTGGAGCGCATCCTCAAGGACGGCGCCGAGCGCGCCCGGGCCGAAGCCACCCGCCTGATGGACCAGGTGAGACGGGCCGTGGGAATCCCCTGAACGCCCGTTCCTGTTCAAATGTTTGACCCCCCTGGGAGGCATTGCTAAGGAGGTCTGTCCCCCCGGCGCTCGTAAAGCCCGGGATTTCGGCCCCTTACGCATGACGAAGTTCCCATCCCCCCAGAAGGACGCCGGCCGGTGAGCGAAGGTCGCAAGCCCCCACCGCCCGACGACCTCCCGCCGGACCCCGACGGGGAGGGATTGCCGCGCACGCCCGGAGACGCGTTCCGGGTGGCGCTGCCCAACTTCGAGGGTCCTCTGGACCTGCTGCTCCATCTCATCAAGGAGCACCGGGTCGACATCTTCGACATCCCGCTGGCGCTGATTACGGCCAAGTACCTCGAGTACCTGGAGCGGATGCGGGAGCTGAACCTGGACATCGCCGGCGAGTTCCTGGTGATGGCCTCCACGCTCGCCCACCTGAAGAGCCGCATGCTCCTGCCCCGGCAGGATGCCGCCCAGGTGCCGGAAGGGGCGGACGTCCTCGCGTCGGTGGAGGAGGCGCAGGACCCCCGCGCGGAGCTGGTGCGCCGGCTCCTGGAGTACCAGAAGTACAAGGAGGCTGCGGAGCACCTGGCCATGCAGGACATCCTGGACCGGGACGTGTTCGCCCGGAAGGTGCCCGTGGAGGCGGTCCCCATCCCCGAGGACGAGGTGGGGCTCCAGGAGATTTCCGTCCTGAAGCTGGTCGAGGCGCTTGACCGGGTGCTCGAGCGGCTGACGCCCAAGGTGCAGCACGAGGTGGTGCTGGAGCGCGTGAGCCTGTCGGAGGCCATCCTCCGGGTGGCCGACCGGGTGAAGAAGGACGGGCAGGTGGTGTTCGAGGCGCTGTTCACGGAGGCGGCCACGCGCCAGGAGGTGGTCATCACCTTCATCGCCATGCTGGAGATGGTGAAGCGCCGCCTCATCAAGGTCTTCCAGGAGGAGCCCCTGGGCCCCATCCAGGTGACGCCCAACGGGGACGCGCTGGAGAAGCTGCTCCCCACGGAGGTCGACGAGAGTGACTACCGGTAACGGTCCCGACGACGCTGACGAGACGCCCGCCCCCGGCACGCCCGGCGGCCCCGGCCAGTTCTCCGAGGAGGAGATCGCCTCCGTCACCGGCCCCGGCCCCGACGACGCGGAGCTGGACGGGGTGGAGGCGGCCGCCATCGAGGAGGGCTCGGACGACGACGAAAACGTCCCGGACCTCCAGTCCTCTTTCGAGAAGCTGCTCGCCAAGAGCCGCAACCTCTCCCCGGACCGCATCCGCACGGTCCTGGAGAGCGTGCTCTTCGTCGCCGAGCGCCCCCTGTCCGTGGACGAGCTCTACCAGGCCACCGGCATCCCGAGAGAGCCCATCCTCCAGGCGCTGGATCAGCTCTCCGGCATCCACCGGGAGGGCATCAGCGGCATCGTCCTCTACGAGGTGGCGGGCGGGTGGCAGTTCCGCACGGACCCGCACTCGGCGGAGTACGTCCGGCGCTACCTCCGGGTGAAGCCGCAGCGGCTCACCCGCGCGGCGGTGGAGACCCTGGCCATCATCGCGTACCGCCAGCCCGTCACCCGGCCGGAGCTGGAGGACATCCGCGGCGTGGACTGCGGCGCGGTGCTCAAGGCGCTGATGGACCGCAAGCTGGTGAAAATCCTGGGGAAGCGGGAAGAAGTCGGCCGCCCCATCCTTTATGGAACCACGCGCGAGTTCCTGGAGTTCTTCGCGCTGAAGGACCTGTCCGCGCTGCCCACGCTCCGGGAATTCCATGAGTTGACCCAGGAGCACCGGGAGATCGTGGAGAAGGAAGCGGCGCCCCCGCCTCCGAAGGCGGAGGGCACGGTGGCGGCGCTGTCGGACCCGAACTTCACGAAGCGGATGGAGAAGAACGAGGCGGCCAGTGAGGCCGCCCTGGAGGAGCTGGAGGAGGCCATGGCCGCCGCGGAGCGGAGCCAGAAGGTCAGCGCCAGCATCCTGGAAAGCCCCCCTTCGCCCGAGAAGGGTGATAGCGAGGGGCCCAAGCCCGAGTGATGGGCGGCAACAACTGGAAGAAGGCACGGAATGGCGGCGGAACGTTTGCAGAAGTACCTGGCTCGCGCGGGAGTGGCTTCGCGCCGGCACGCGGAAGAACTCATCACCTCCGGTCGCGTCGGAGTGAACAACGAGACGGTGACGGAGCTGGGCAGCCGGGTGGAGCCCGGAGTGGACCTGGTGACCGTGGATGGGAAGCTCGTCACGCCGCCGGAAGAATCGTCGTACTACCTGCTGTACAAGCCCGTGGGCGTCGTGACGACGCTGTCGGATCCGCAGGGCCGGCCCACGGTGGCCAGCTACGTGGAGGAGACGGGCCGCCGCCTGTTCCCCGTGGGCCGTCTGGACTACGACGCCGAAGGGGCGCTGCTCTTCACGGATGACGGCGCGCTGGCGCACAAGCTCACGCACCCCAGCTTCCAGGTGCCGCGCTCGTACCTGGCGAAGGTGAAGGGCGTGCCGGACATGCCCACGCTGGAGAAGCTGCGCGGGGGCGTGCGCCTGGAAGACGGCATGGCCACGCCGGTGTCCGTGGACATCTTCGAGAAGGCCGAGCGCAACACCTGGCTGAAGATCGTCGTGGCGGAGGGCCGTCCGCACCTCATCAAGCGCCTGTGCGCGGCGGTGGGGCACCCGGTGGTGCGCCTGTTCCGTCCGAACTACGCGGGCGTGGGCGTGGAGGGTCTGCGCCCCGGCGAGCTGCGGCCGCTGAAGACCGCGGAAGTGCTGCAGCTCACGGAGGTGGCGGAAGGCCGTGCGCAGCCGGCGCCCTCGGACCTGAAGCTGCCGCCGCGCCGTCACGGGCGTTCGGCGCCGGGCTTCGGCGGGGCGGATGACGACGACATCGAGCTGTCGATGGACGACGACGCGCCGGTGGCGCCGCGCAAGACGGAGCGCGCGGCGAAGAAGGCCGCGACGGGGCCCAAGACCCGCGAGGCGCGTCCGGAGCGCAAGGAGTGGAAGGGCGTGCAGGACGGAGGCACGCGTCCGCCGAAGTTCGCGAAGCGTGGAGCGACGCTGGCCGCGGACGACAACGCGGATCTGGATGACGTGCCGACGTTCGACGACGACGGTGACGAGACGGAGTCTGACGCCGCCGAGGGCGCGACGTACGGCAAGGCCGCGCGTGGCGCGGGCCGTACCGGCAAGCCGGCCCGGGAGGGCGGTGCGGGTGGCCGTTTCGGCAAGCCGGCGGGAGCGGGCCGTGGGGGTGACGAAGCGCCGCGCGGGCGTTTCGGCAAGCCGGCGGGCCGTGGTGGCGACGAGGGTGGTGCGCCGCGCGCGGGTGGCCGTTTCAGCAAGCCCGCGGGCCGCTTCGGTGATGAGGGCGGTGCTCCTCGCGGCCGCGGCTTCGGCAAGCCCGCCGGTGCGGGCCGTTCCGAGGGCGGTGCCCCTCGCGGTGGCAGCCGCTTCGGTGCCGAGGGTGGTGCTCCTCGTGGCCGCAGCTTCGGCAAGCCCGCTGGCCGCTTCGGTGACGAAGGTGGCGCGCCGCGCGGTGGTGGTCGGTTCGGTAAGCCCGCCGGTGCGGGTCGTGGCGGTGACGAAGCTCCTCGCGGTCGCAGCTTCGGCAAGCCCGCTGGCCGCTTCGGTGATGAGGGCGGCGCGCCTCGCGGCCGCAGCTTCGGCAAGCCCGCCGGCCGCTTCGGTGACGAGGGCGGCGCGCCTCGCGGCCGCAGCTTCGGCAAGCCCGCCGGCCGCTTCGGTGACGAGGGCGGCGCGCCTCGCGGCCGCAGCTTCGGCAAGCCCGCTGGCCGCTTCGGTGATGAGGGCGGCGCGCCTCGCGGCCGCAGCTTCGGCAAGCCCGCTGGCCGCTTCGGTGACGAGGGCGGCGCGCCTCGCGGCCGCAGCTTCGGCAAGCCCGCTGGCCGCTTCGGTGACGAGGGCGGCGCTCCTCGCGGCCGCAGCTTCGGCAAGCCCGCCGGTGCGGGCCGTGGCGGTGACGAGCGCGCCCCGCGGCGCTCCTTTGGAGACGAAGGCGGCGCTCCTCGCGGCCGTTTCTCCAAGCCGGCCGGCGGCAGCCGCTTCGGCAAGCCCGCCGGTGCGGGTCGTTCCGAGGGCGGTGCCCCTCGCGGTGGCAGCCGCTTCGGCGGGGAAGGCGGTGCCCCTCGCGGCCGCGGCTTCGGCAAGCCCGCGGGTGCCGGTGGCGACCGTCCGGAGCGCCGTGAATGGAAGCCGCGCGGCGAGTCCGCGGGCCGTCCCGAGCGCAGGGACTTCAAGCCCCGTGGCGAGTCCTCCGGCAGCCGGTCTCGCGGCGGCGGTGAGTCCGCGTCCAGCGCCTCCGGCGAGCGCATCGTCCGCGCGGGCGTGAAGAAGGGCCCCCCGAGCGAGCGCGCCGGCGGCTTCCAGGACTTCAAGGAGCGCAAGACGCGCGACTCGGAGCCGCGCTGGAGCAGCAAGGCGCCTCGGGGAGGGGCAGGCCGTCCGCCCCCTCGTGGCGGCCGCTCCCGCTAAAGCACCCATCCTCCCGGGTCGTGCCGTCGGTGGGCGGCCCGGGAGGCCGTTGATATAACCGCCGCCTACCTCCACCGTCCGCCGCTCCGGGAGAACGATGCGAATCCGCGTGCGACCCCTCTTCCTCGCCCTGACCCTGCTCGTCGGGTGCAACGGCAACCGGGATCAGCTCCTCGCGGAGATCCAGGACCCCCGTCCCGAAACCCGCGCCGCCGCCGTGCGGAAGCTGGCCGAGCAGAACAACCCGGACGACCTGGTCCTCTTCACCCGCGCCGCCAAGGACCTCTCCGCCTTCGTCCGCGGTGAAGCCGCCGGAGCGCTCGGAGAGAGCCAGGATCCGCGCGTCGTGGATCTGCTCGGCGAACTGCTGGAGGACCCGGACGAAGCCGTGCAGGGCAAGGCGGCCCTGGCGCTCGCCAAGGTGAAGAACGACAAGGCCAAGGCGTACCTCACGCTCCAATACGGACGGCGGGGCCGCGCCACGCGCCAGGTCATCGTCCAGGCGCTCAAGAGCGCCAACGTCCCCGGCGCCATGGCCACCGTCGTCGCCGCCGAGTCCAAGGGCCTCTGGGACCGCAACCTCCTGGCCCTCACCGAGGGCGCGCTCCCCGAACGCGTGGGCGCCGCCGAGGAGCTGGGCAAGAGCGGCCGCGCCGACGCCGTGAACCGGCTGATGCCCATGGTGCGCGACAGCCAGGTCATCCTCGCCGCCGCCGCCGTGCGCGGGCTGGGCGACGCGGGCGACACCCGCGCGGTGGCCCCCATCGCGCTCCTGCTCGACGAGAGCTTCCCGGAGCTGCGCGAGTCCGCCATCGGCGCGCTGATGAAGCTGCAGGACCCGACGGCCGCGACGAAGCTCCAGGCGGTGGCGGTGGAGAAGAGCGCGGTGAGCCCGCTGGCCATCGACGCCATCCTGACCTTCCCGCGCACGCCCACGACGGACGCCGCGCTGTGCGCCATCGCGCTCGACGGCGCCCGAGACGAGGCCCTGGACGCCGCCCGCGCCATGCGTTCGCGAGGCGGCTGCCCGGCGGAGCCCATCGCGGACCGGCTGTCGCGCCCGGCCTCCGCGGCGGCGGGACTCCAGGCCGTCGCGGGCCTGGGCCCGGCGGCGCAGGCGCTGCTGCCCAAGGTGACGCCGTGGCTCAACCAGCCGGACGCCAACCTGCGCACGCTCGCGGTCGAAGCGGTGACGAACCTGGGCGACGCCTCCGTGGTGCCCGCCATCCAGAAGCTCTACGAGCAGGAGGTCGCCGGCCTCACGGCGCTGCGCGCGGACTGGGTCCCGCAGGCGCTGCCCCAGAAGTACGCCGCGGACCTGGACCCGTCGGCCCCGCGTCCGGAAGCAGGGAAGGGCAAGGACGACAACAAGTCCGCGCGGCACGCGCAGCTCTTCGAGCGGCTCCAGGCCCTCAACGCGGCCCGAGCGAAGGAGGCAGGGCGCGTGGTGGTGCCGCCGCGAGTCCCCTCGGAGCTGAGCGACGATGTGGAGCCCGCGAAGCTGCAGCCGCTGGCCACGCTGCTGACCGCGCTGGGCAAGCTCAAGGCGCCCGGGGCGCTGGAGCTCCTCAAGGGCTACGCGGATGACGTCAGCCCGGTGCTGCGCGCGGCGGCGCTGGTGGGGCTCACGTCCGTGGGCCCCGAAGGCATCGAGGTGGTCCGCGCGGCGCTGCTGGAGCCCGACCGCGAGCTGCAGAAGACGCTGGCGCTGGCGCTGGCGGAGCAGGGCGAGGCCGGGCAGCTGGCGCTGGTGGCGTCGCTGCCGAAGATGGGCAGTGAGAAGCTGGTGGTCCTGGATGCGCTGACGCGCGTGGGGCCGACGCCGGCGTCCGCGTCGCAGGCGCTCCAGGGCGTGGTGAAGGAGGGTGGGGCGGAGGCGGCGCTCGCGGCGCAGCTTTTGGGGCGCATGGGCGCGAAGGACGCGGTGCCCACGC
>NZ_RAWL01000167.1:0-17436 GCF_003668885.1 Corallococcus sp. AB049A
CGAACAAGGAGAGCCTCAACCTGTACGCGGAGCGGCTGGGCATGCGCTTCGCCCGCGAGCGCACCGGCCAGGAGGGCTACGCCGCGCTGCGCACGGCCCTGGTCGCGGAGCTGTCACGCCGGGGCGTGCCCACCAAGGACCTGCGTCCGGTGGATGGCAGCGGCCTGTCCCGCTACAACCTGGCCACGCCCCGGGGCATGGCGCGCGTGCTGCTCACCAGCCTGCAGGAGCCCTATGGCGCCGCGCTGGTGGACAGCCTGCCGGTGCTGGGCGTGGACGGGACGCTGGCGGGCCGCAAGACGAAGCCGTCCACCGCGGGCCGCATCCGCGCGAAGACGGGCACGCTCACGGGCCAGAAGTGCTTCGTGGGCGTGGCGGAGCGGCCCAACGACACGGAGCACCCGCGCGTCGTCTTCGCGCTGATGCTCGGCAACATGGACGAGGGCACCAGGCCCAACGCCAACGAGACCTTCGACACCTTCTCCACCGCCCTGGTGGAGCTGCCCCTGCGATGAGCGTCCCGCAGGAAACCACCCGCATGCGAGGTGAACCATGAAGTCCAGAATCGCAGTGACGACCGCGGCGCTGCTGTTGCCGCTCGTGTCCGCGGCCGCGGGCAAGGCGCCCGCGAAGCCCGTCGCCGCGGAGAAGCAGCCCGTGGAGACGACCTACCACGGCACCACCGTGGCGGACCCGTACCAGTGGATGGAGTCCGCGACGGATCCGAAGGTGCAGCAGTGGACCGACTCGCAGAACACCTTCACGCGCGCGTACCTGGACAAGCTGCCCGGCCGCGAGCCCCTGCGCCAGCGCATCACGGAGATCCTCTCCTGGAAGTCGCCCGGCTACGGCGGCCTGGACGAGCAGGGCGGCACGCTGCTGGGGCTGAAGTTCCAGCCGCCCAAGCAGCAGCCCACGCTCATCGTCGTAGGCTCGCTGGACGACACGTCGAAGGAGCGCGTGCTGGTGGACCCCACGGTGGTGGACACCTCCGGCAAGACGACCATCGACTGGTTCCAGCTGTCACACGACGGCAAGAAGGTCGCCGTCTCCATGTCCAAGAGCGGCACGGAGAGCGGTGACGTCACGGTGTGGGACGTGGCGTCCGCGAAGGCGATGCCCAACGAGCTCGTGCCCCGCGTCAACAGCGGCACGGCGGGCGGCAGCCTCGCGTGGAACGCGCAGGGCACGGGCTTCTTCTACACGCGCCATCCGCGTGGCGAGGAGCGCCCGCCCGAGGACCGCAACGTCTACCAGCAGGTGTACTTCCACGCGCTGGGCACGCCCACGGAGAAGGACACCTACGCGCTGGGCAAGGACTTCCCGCGCATCGCGATGACGGAGCTGGAGTCCAGCGAGGACGGCCAGTACACGTTCGCGCGCGTGGCCAACGGCGACGGCGGCGAGTACGACCTGTTCCTGCACGGCCCCAAGGGCACCTGGACGCAGGTGGCGAAGTACGCGGACAAGGTGGTGGCGGCGCGCTTCGGCAGCGACGGCGCGGCGTACCTGCTCAGCCGCAAGGACGCGTCGCGCGGCAAGGTGCTGCGCCTGCCGCTGGCCACGCCCACGCTGGACAAGGCCACCGTCATCATCCCGGAGGGCAAGGCGACGCTGCAGGCCGTGGTGCCGACGAAGAGCCGCCTGTACCTGCTGGAGCAGCTGGGGGGCCCCTCGCAGCTGCGCATGGTGGACCTGACGGGCAAGGAGCTGGGGCTGGTGCCCACGCTGCCGGTGTCGTCGGTGGGCGGCCTGGTGCGCCAGGGCGCGGATGATTTGCTCATCGTCAACGGCAGCTTCACGCAGCCGGCCGCGTGGTTCCGCTACTCGGCGGCGGACAACAAGCTCGCGAAGACGGCGCTGGCGCGCACGGCGCCGGTCGACATGAGCGACGTGGAGGTGGTGCGCACCGAGGCCACGTCCAAGGACGGCACCAAGGTGCCGCTCACCATCCTGAAGAAGAAGGGCACGAAGCTCAACGGCACCAACCCCACGCTGCTGACGGGCTACGGCGGCTTCAACGTCTCCATCACCCCGGGCTACAACCCGGTGGCCGGCATGTGGCTGGAGCAGGGCGGCGTGTACGCGGTGGCGAACCTGCGCGGCGGCTCGGAGTTCGGCGAGGAGTGGCACAAGGGCGGCTCGCTGACGAACAAGCAGAACGTGTTCGACGACTTCTACGCGTGCGCGAAGCTGCTGGTGGACCAGAAGTACACGCAGCCGAAGAAGCTGGCCATCCAGGGCGGCAGCAACGGCGGCCTGCTGATGGGCGCGGCCGTGACGCAGCACCCGGAGCAGTACGGCGCCGTGGTGGCGCGCGTGGGCATCTACGACATGCTGCGCACGGAGCTGACGCCGAACGGTCAGTTCAACGTGACGGAGTACGGCTCCGTGAAGGACCCGGCGCAGTTCAAGGCGCTGTATGGCTATTCGCCGGTGCACCGCGTGAAGGACGGGACGAAGTACCCGTCCGTGCTCTTCACCTCCGGCGCCAATGACCCGCGCGTGGATCCGTACCACTCGCGCAAGATGGTGGCCCGGATGCAGGCGGCCACCGCGTCCCCCAAGCCCATCCTGCTGCGCGCCAACGCGGAGACGGGCCACGGCATGGGCACGCCGCTGTCCGCGCGCATCGAGGAGGAGGTGGACGTCTACTCCTTCGTCTTCAACGAGCTGGGCATGACGTACAAGCCCAACGCGACGAAGAAGGTCTCCGCGCCCGCGCCGCAGTAGCCCTGCTTCTCCCACGCCCGTCTCCGGTGCCCCATGGCCTGGAGACGGGCGTTTCTTCTTCCGGGTTTCGTGGCAGCCTGCCGGCCCATGAGCCCGCTCATCCCCTACTTCGTCCTTTCGCCCATTGTCGCGGGCGGCCTGGTCTGGTGGTCGCTCACCCGTCTGGGAAAGAAACGGAACGCGCGCGCGAAGGGTTCGCTGGACGCGGTGGTGACGCGGCTGAAGGGACAGAAGGCCACCGGCACCGTGGACCTCTTCGTCCAGGACGTGTCCTGGTCCGGCGAGACGGAGCTGTCCCCGCAGAACTGCCGCGTGCGCGTGGTGATGGGAGGCCGGGACGCCGCCGGCATCCCGCCGCGCTTCGAGGTGGAGGTCGCCCCGGGAGCCCCCCGCCCGTCCGCGGACGTGCTCGCGGCGCTGCGCGTGCTGGATGAGCAGGCCATGGAGGCCCTGAAGTCCGGCGGCTGGAACTGGCAGCGGCCCACGGTGAGCTTCGAGCCGGCGTCCGGCGTCACGCCTTGAGCATCTGTTCGCTCCGCTCCTAGAGCCGCTGGGCGGACTTCGGGTCGGTGGCGTGCGAGGCAGGTGGTCGGTCGCGAACTGTGCCTCGCAGCCGCGCGAGTCCACCGGGAGATTAGGATGGGGGGCATATTGAGAGACCCAAAGAAGGCCCCGCCGTCTCGCGGCGGTGTGGAGCGGCAGGTGCGCGCGGACGCGCGGCGCAATCTGGATGCGCTGCTGGAGGCAGCGAAGGAGGCCTTCGCGACCTCTGGAGTGGACGCACCCGCGCGGGAGATCGCGGACAAGGCGGGCGTGGGCGTCGGCACGCTCTACCGCCACTTTCCGCAGCGCGCGGATCTGATCGTCGCGGTCGTCCGCAATGAGGTGGATGCCTGCGCGGAGGCCGCATCCGCCATCGCGGCCGAGTTCGATCCCGGGGAGGCGCTCGCGCGCTGGGTGCAGCGCTATGTCGGCTTGCTTGGCACGAAGCGGGGGCTCGCCGCGGCGCTGCACTCGGGCGACCCCGCCTACAAGTCACTGCCGGATTACTTCCTCGAGCGGGTCCAGCCCGCGTTGCAGGCCCTGCTGGACGCCGCGGCCCTCTCGGGAGAGATCCGCGCGGACGTGGATGCGACGGAGCTCCTGTTCGCGATCGCCAGGCTCTGCGCCCCCGACCCACACGATGGAGGCCCTGAACCGGCGCGGCGCATGGCGGCACTGCTCGTGGATGGGCTGCGCTATGGCGCGCAGTCGAAGACACCCTCGCCTTCCAAGAAGCGCCGTTAGTCCTCCACGGTTCTTGCCTTCGCCTTGACAAGCGGAACCGCGTTCCGCATACATGATTTTAAACCGGAACCACGTTCCGGATTCTCCCGGAGGAAGCCATGACCGCTGCGAACCGCACGACGCAACTCGGCAGGACGGGCCCGCAGGTGTTTCCCATCGCGCTTGGTTGCATGAGCATGTCCGGAGCGTATGGACCGTCCGACGAGAGCGAGGGCATCGCGACCCTCCGTGAGGCGATCGATCGCGGCGTGACGCTGCTTGATACGGCCGACTTCTACGCCAACGGGCACAACGAGCTGCTCATCCGCCGGGCGATTGAAGGTCAGCGAGACAAGGTGCGGCTCTCGGTGAAGTTCGGAGCCATGCGTGGGCCGGACGGAGTCCCCGTGGGCTTCGACGCGCGCCCGGCGGCGGTGAAGAACTTCATCACGTACAGCTTGCAGCGGCTCGGCGTTGACCACATCGACGTCTATCGCCCTGCCCGGCTGGACCCGAACGTCCCAATCGAAGACACGGTGGGGGCCATCGCCGACCTGGTGAAGGGCGGCTACGTGCGGAACATCGGTCTCTCCGAAGTGGGCGCCGAGACGATCCGCCGCGCGGCGAAGGTGCACCCGTTGAGCGACCTCCAGATTGAGTACTCGCTCATCTCGCGCGATCCGGAGAAGAGTCTCTTCCCCACGCTGACGGAGTTGGGGATGAGCGCGACCCTGTACGGAGTGCTCTCCCGAGGGCTGTTGACGGGCGCGAAGGTCGAAGGCGCCCGCCTGCACTACCCTCGCTTCAGTGGCGAGGCGGGTCAGCGCAACGCAGAGGCCGTCGCGCGCTTCCACGCGTTCGCCGCCGAGCGTGGCATGACGCCCGCGCAGCTCTCCGTGGCGTGGGTGCTGGCGAAGCAACCCGCTTTCGTTCCCGTGGTCGGCGCACGGACGCGCAAGCAGTTGCTCGACGTGCTGGGCGCGCTCGAGAAGCCCCTGTCCCCGGACGACGTGGCCGCTGTCGAGGCGATCCTCCCGAAGGAGGCGATCGCCGGCAGCCGGTACCCTGAACAACAGATGAAGATGCTCGACAGCGAGCGCTGAGACCCAGGCCCCTGCCGGTGCGCTAGAAGGGCCGCATGTCCTCCACCTTCCTCGACACCCTCGACACGCCCGCGGCCATCGTGGACCTGGACCGCGTGGAGCGGAACCTCCAGCGCGTCGCGGCCTACGCGCGCGAGCACCACCTGCGCTGGCGCCCGCACACGAAGACGCACAAGACGGCGGAGCTGGGCGCGATTCAGGTCGCGGCGGGCGCCACCGGCGTCACGGTGGCCACGCTCCTGGAGGCCGAGGTCATGGCGGCCGTGTCGGACGACGTGCTGCTCGCGTACCCGCCGGTGGGTGCGCGCAAGCTGGCGCGGCTGATGGCCCTGCCCTCTCGCGTGCGGCTCACGGTGGCGCTGGACTCCCGCGAGGTGCTGGAGGGCCTTGCCCGCGCGGCGAGGGACGCGGGGCGCACCGTGGGCGTGCTCGTGGAGGTGGACCTGGGCATGCGCCGCGTGGGGCTGCGCACGCCGGATGAGGCCGTGGCCCTGGCGCGCGCGGCGGCCTCCACGCCGGGAGTCGCCTATCGCGGCCTGACCTACTACGCGGGCCACGTCCGCGTTCCCCAGGCGGAGCTGCCCGCGGCAATGCAGGCGCAATCCCAGGCGCTGGCGACGTTCGTGGACGCCTTGAGCGGTGCGGGCCTGCCGCCGGAGGTGGTCAGCGGCGGCTCCACCCCGACGCTCTGGCAATCCCATACCGTGAAGGGACTCACGGAGATCCGCCCCGGCCTCAACGCGCTCAACGACCGCAACGCCGCCGTCATCGGCGCCTGTGATTGGACGGAGTGCGCCTACTCCGTGCTGGCCACGGTGGTGAGCACCGCCGTGCCCGGCCAGGTGGTCATCGACGCAGGGGCCAAGGCGCTGGTGAAGGAAGAAGGCCTGGCGCCGGGCTACGGCGTCCTGCTGGACCGGCCGGAGGTCGTGGTGAAGAACCTGTCGGAGGAGCACGGCCTGCTGGACGTGTCCGGCACGACGTGGCGCCCCCTCATTGGCGAACGGGTGCGCGTGGTCCCCAACCATGTCTGTGTTTCCGTCCCCCAGCATCCCCGGCTGCACGTCATCCGAGGCGACGCGGGCGTGGCGACGTGGGAGGTCTCGGCGCGCGGCTGGTGAGCCCTCCCTCTCAGCCGATGCGCTTGAGTTCCTGGGTCAGCAGCTCCTCCAGGTGCCGGATGTTCTTGTAGACGAGGCACCGGTAGCTGGACACGTCGAAGCGCAATTCCTTCACGTCGCGCACCAGCATCAGGGTGGGCTTGCCGCGTCCCCAGGCATAGCCCACCTCCAGATAGACATTGGGGTTCGCCAGCGACAGGTCCGCGATGACGACCTTCGCGGTGTCGATGCGGTCCCGGATGCGCTGGATGATGGGGCCGTCGAAGACGGCCTGGTCCACGCGCTCGCACAGCAGCCCGGCCGCCTTCACCGGGTTCAGGATGCCGTAGTGGTAGGTGTCCTCCAGCTCCGGCGCGAAGGGCATCGCCACGAAGGCATGCGGCTTCTCGTGGGAGTTCGCCCCCGCGGAGGCCATGGGCAGCGCCTGGACGAAGCGGGACATCCGCCGGACGCGGAAGCCCGTGGCCCCCATCAGCGGCTCCACGCCCGGCGTGAGCCCCATCCCTAGCGCCAACGCCTTGCGCAGCCGCTCCACCCGCTTGGGGTTCAGCTCCACCACCGTGATGCGCTCCAGGCCGCGCGGTCCGCTGCCGCGCTAGAACGCGTCCACGAAGCCGCCCACCAGGGCCAGCACGGCCTCGTCCTCGTCCAGGCCGTAGTTGGGCCCGTGCACCGTGCACGCCAGGTGACGCACGTCCTGCCGGGACTCCAGCAGTTGGAGCGCGCGCACGGAGAACTGGCGGATCTCGTGGTAGCCGAACTGCCGCAGCCGCACCGTGCCCAGGAAGAGCACCACCGGAGCGCCCAGGCACCGGCGCGTCTCGATGAAGCGGTGGTCCCCGGGGAGCAGGTCGAAGGTGTCCATGCCCACGCCCGCCCCCTCCAGCCGGCGCGCCACCGCGCCGTCCGCACCGTGGAAGCCCTGCGCGTACTTCAGCAGGACGGCGTCCGCGGCCGTCTCCCCCACGTCCCCCAGGTCCACCACGACGTCCAGCGTGTCTCCCATGGGGCCGGGACTGTAGGGCGCCCCGGTCCGCCCACGCCATCCCCGCGGCCCGGCGCCCCGCGTCAGGAGGCCCCAAACACAGACGTAGAAAAGCCCCGTCAATCCCTGTTCAATGGCGCCCTTCGCCTGCCTGGCTGTCATTCAGGCCGCCACCGCCCTGCCTGTGAAGCGCTTCACAGTTTCCGCCTGGCCGGGCCGGTAGCATTTGCACACCATGTCCCTGTTCGCGCGCCTGCAGGCCCTGCTGTCCGCCCACCCGTCCGCCCCGGAGGCTGCTCCCGGTCAGACGCCCGCGACCGCCATCGCCCCCACGGCGGCGGCCGCACCGGGGGAGGTGGTGGACACGGCCTCCGCGCCTCCGGTCTGCACGCGCTACCTGCCCGCGGGACAGGTGGTGGTGCGGGAGGGAGACCCGGGGCACTCCATGTTCGTCGTGCTGGAGGGCCGCGTCGCGGTGCTGCGCGGCAGCGACAACGGCGTCAACACGGAGGTCGGCCGCCTGGGCGCCGGCGAGTTCTTCGGGGAGCTGGCGCTGCTCACCGGCACGCAGCGCACCGCCACCATCGTGACGGTGGAGGACGCCGTGCTGCTGGAGCTCACCCAGGCGGGCGTCCGGGAACTGGGCAAGGACTACGGCGTGAAGGGGGATCAGATGCAGGAGACCGCCCGGGAGCGCCTGCTCGCGGACGCCCTGCGCAGCAACCCGCTCATCGCCGCCCTCCCCTCGGATGTGCAGCACGACCTGGGAGATGCCTTCGTCCCCGTCACCGTCCCCGCCGGAGAGACGCTGCTCACCCGGGGCCAGCCGGGCGACGCGCTCTACGTCCTCATCCGGGGCCAGTGCGAGGTCTTCCACACGCACGGTGACGGCCGCCAGTCCGCCTATCCCAAGCTGGAGGAAGGCGCCCTCTTCGGAGAAATCTCCCTGCTGCGCAGCCGGCTGGCCACCGCCACCGTGCGCACCGTGACGCCCTGCACGCTCCTCAAGCTGGAGCGCGACGTGTTCAAGAAGGCCTTCCTGGGCCAGCCCGACCTGCGCGGCGCCCTGGTGCGCCTGGGCCTGGAGCGGCTCAAGCACACGATGGAAGTCATGGGCGAGCCGAAGTAGTCCGCCGTCCCGCGCCCTCGAGGGCTACCGCAGGGCCTTCCGGGCACCGGTGGACCACAGGGCCCAGGGCCCCGCGCCCCACGTCCTGCCAGGGCGTCGTCGGGGTTTCTCGCAGCACCGCTCACCTCCCCTGTCCGTCGGAAGGTGCGGTGGGCCATGGGAGGGTGCAAGACAGGGGGCCGGCTGCCTTCAAGGTGAGCGAGGGGGCTGGACGCCCCGTCGCCGCGCGGCGTCCTCTCTCAACCGTGGAGCGTCTCTCCGGCCTCCAGCATCGCGACGAACTTCTCCAGCCGCCGTGCCCGCGTCTCCGGCTTCTTCGCGTCGTGGAGCCGGAAGAGGATGGCGTAGCGGTTGGCGCTCTTGAGCGTGGCGAAGAACGCCTTCGCCTTCGGGCTCTTCTCCAGCGCGAGCTTCAGGTCCTCCGGAACCTCGATGGTCTTCGCCCCGGCGTAAGCGGACTCCCAGCGGCCATCCGCGCGCGCCTCCTCCACCTCGCGCAGGCCCGCGGGCTTCATGCGCCCGGCCGCGACCAGGGCCTCCACCTTGCCGCAGTTGATCTTCGACCACTTGCTGCGGGGCTTGCGCGGCGTGAAGCGCTGGAGCCAGTACTCGGAATCGAAGGAGTCCTTCTGCCCGTCAATCCAGCCGTAGCAGAGCGCCACCTCCAGCGCCTGCGCGTACGTCACGGACGGGATGCCGGACTCCAGCTTCGCGAGCTTCATCCAGACGCCCGGCGAGTCGGCGTGGTGCTTCTCCAGCCACTTCTCCCACGCCTTCTCGGACGCGAACGGCACGGTGGGGAGTTCCTGCGTCGTCTTCGCCTTCGCCTTCGCCGCCATCCGGGGCCACGCCTTTCCCTGACCCGAGCCTCGCGCCGGGTTCACGACACTCCCACTCTACCGGCGGAAGGCGGCCCGGGCGGAAGCGGTTATGAAACACGCCATGGCTGATTCCACCTCCCGTCCGCCGAACGCCGTCCCGCCCTCGCTCGCCCGCGTGGCCTTCCACGCCATGGCTGCCGGCCTCACCCCGCTCATCCCGGTGCCCTTCCTGGACGACTACGCCCTGCGCCAGGTGCGCGAGCAGTCCGTGAGGGATCAGCTCAAGGAGCGGGGCCTGAAGGCGCCGGACAAGGCCGTGGCGGTGCTCGCCGGCTCGTATGAGACGCGCAGCCTGGGCGGACAGCTGGTGTCCTATCTCAAGGCCGTGGCGCTCTTCCCCGTGCGCAAGGTGTTCCGCAAGGTCTTCTTCGTCCTCTGGGTGAAGGACTGCGTGGACCTGACGAGCGTGTGCCTGCACCACGGCTACCTGCTGCACCACGCGCTGGAGCGCGGCGACCTGGACGCGGCCTCGCTCCAGGGAGAGGCGCCCCGGAAGGTGCAGGCCGCCATCGTCGCCGCCTGCGCGGAGATGGACTCCCGCCCCATCAACCAGGCCCTGCGCCGCCTCTTCCGGAGCAGCCGCGTGCTGATGGCGGAGGCCACGCGCGCCTTCCTGGATCCAAAGCGCGGCCCCCGCGTGCCCGACCCGAAGGCCGAGAACGCGGAGGTGAGGTCCCTCACCGACCGGCTGCTCCAGGAGCTGTGGGAGGAGCGCGGCTATTTCACCGCGCTGGAGGCGCACTACGACAAGCAACTGAAGACCGGCCTCGCCGCCCCGGAGCCCCGGGCCGCGACGGGCACCTGAAAGCGCTCAGGGCACGGGCGCGGCGGCGGTCTCCAGCGGCGCGCGGATGCGAGCGGAGAAGTCCTCCCGCCCCTGCGCGGCCAGCGCGCGCGCGTTGATGTGATAGCGCTGGCGCACCTGCTCCAGCGGCGCGTCCGTGTCGATGATGCCCAGCTCATACGCGAGCGCGTCCGAGAACGCCGGCATCAGCGTGCGGTGATCGTACGGAACATCCTTCGTGGCCACCTTCTCGAAGTGGTGCACCAGGTTGGTGGTGCAGTTGCTCGTCAGCGTGTCGTAGAACTCCGGCCGCGTGTGCAGCCCGTTCATGCGCTCCACCATGTCCATGAAGAACGCGGTGATGCGCTCCTTCGACGCGTTCACCGGATACACATACACGTCGTCGTGACGGAAGTTGGAGCGCAGCTGCACCAGGTCCCGCTCGTCCCCCACGACGTAGGTGATTTCAAAGCGGCGGAACAGGCCACCCAGCGCGGAGAACGTCTCGCCCTGCTCGCGCCGCACCTCCACGGAGAACACCACGTGGCGGCCGTCCTGGAAGCCGAAGCTCACCATGGTGTGCGCGGCGCCATAGAAGCCGGAGAAGGGCTCCACGATGAACGACGCGTCCGTGAGCGCGGCCGTGTCGTAGGTGGCCGTGTACCAGGCCGGGTCCCAGTCCGTGGTGCTGCGGTAGCGGAAGTCACGCACGTCGTGCAGCGTCACCTGCGTGCCGGACACCTCCGCCCACGGCGCCCGCGTCAGGTCCGGCGCCCAGTCGCGCGTGTTGGAGGGCCGCACCGTCTGGATCCACCCGTACACGCCCAGGCAGCCCAGCAGCATCACCGCCACACCCCAGCGCCGTGAGCGCCACCGCCAGGCCGCCACGGCCAGCGCCGCCAGGGCCCCCGCCAGGAGGCCGCGGGCCACGTGCGGCCCCTCCGGCCCCGTCCCCGTCAGGGCCAGGGCCAGCGAGGCCCAGGCGCCTCCCGCGAGGAGCACGAGCCCCGACACGGCGTTCTTCCAGATGCGCATGCGGCCGAGTATCCGCGCCCCACGCCGCTCGTGTCACGAAGGCGGATTGCGGGTGCAACCCCGGCGGGCGGCCGGGCTCTGGATCCGCCCTCCCGGGATGGGCCCGGATTTGTCGCATCCGCCTACCTTGACCGCTTTTCCCCGGGTGTGCGACGAAAGGGGGTCCCCTGCTTTCAGGAGTCACACCTCGATGAGCGACGAGCGCGAAGACACGACCGTTTACAAGGTCGTCGTCAACCACGAAGAGCAGTACTCCATCTGGCCCGCGGACCGGGAGAACGCGCTGGGCTGGAAGGACGCCGGCAAGCAGGGCCTGAAGGCCGAGTGCCTGGAGTACATCAAGGAGGTCTGGACGGACATGCGCCCCCTGAGCCTCCGCAAGAAGATGGAAGAGGACGCGGCCCGCAACAAGAACTGAGGGCCGCGTGCGCTCCCCACCGCGCCCTCCCCGCTTCAACGGGGAGGGTGGGCCGGCCTGCTTACAGGTCCGGCGGAGGCCTGACGCCCAGGTGGCAGGCGCGCAGGGCGAGCTGGGTGCGATTCTCCGCGCCCAGCTTGCGGTACAGCTGCGTGACGTGTGACTTCACCGTGCGCTCGGCGATCTGAAGATGTGCGGCGATCTTCAGGTTGTCCGCGCCGCCCGCCACGTACTGGAGCACCTCGCGCTCGCGCTGCGTGAGCAGCAACAGGACGCTCGCCGTGGGTGACGTCACCGGCGGATGCTCGAAGTCGTTGCGGAGCAGTTGCACCGGGAACAGGCGCTCGCCGCGCACCAGCGACTGCACCGCCGAGGACACCGCGTTCACGCCCAGGCCCGCGCGGAAGAGATACCCGGAGGCCCCTTCGTCGAAGCACTGGGAGATGACCTCCGGCGTGCTCACCGCGGACAGAAGCAGCATGCGCACTTCCAGCCGGCGCTTGCGGGCCTCACGCAAGAGATTGAGCCCCTCCGTCACGGAGCACCCGATGGCGGCTTCGCCGTCGCTCTCCACGTCGAGGATGGCCACTTGCGGTGGATCCGTGCCGAGTCCGTCCAGGAAGCCGCGCACGTCGCGCGTCACTGAAGTGGAATGACCCTCACCCCGAAGCCCGTCGGACAAGCCCTGCCAGGCCGCCCACGGTCCTTCGAGAATCGAGATACGAACTGCCGATTGATTCGCTGCCATGCGATGGCCCCCCAGCCGTCGTGGCGAATTGCTTTCAATGCTACCTGTCGACTTCAACCTGCCCCGGAGTCGGTGGAACCGCGGCGGAACTTCCGCCCTTGCTGAGCGTGCGAGAACCGCGCTTCAACTCCATCCGGGGGTCCTGTCACTGCTGACCTGCGGACTGCATCTGCGACCGCCGAACGTGCCCCTGCGGGCCGTTCCTCCTTTTTCGTTTCAAGTAAATCCAGCCAACCGAGACCCTAACATCATCCAAGGCCAGTTGCGAACGGCCCCGGACAGGACTGTCAATTGCGCACGGAACGCATGGAAATCCAGGGTCTCGTCCGTCAGGTCGTGATCGCTGTCGTCCGGGGGACACGCCCCCGGCGTTGACATTGCAATGTTTCGATTGGTGTTTCGTACAGGGTCCGCACGGGTGGCGCCGGTGTGCGCGGGACTGGCGCATCCTGGATGGCAAGGGCGTATGCTGTGCGTCCCGCGCGCATGACTCCCTCCGCCCCCGCACCCCATGTCGACGTCGCCACGCCCGAGCGGGTGGCCCTCTCGCTGCCCGTGGCCGGCATCGGCTACCGCTGTCTTGCGTGGCTGGTGGACGCGAGCCTGCTGTTCTTCTTCTGGGTGGCGCTCTACTTCGTCGTGACGCTGCTGGTGTCCGACGTGCTGGGCGCCTTCCAGGCGCTGTCCGGGCTCACGCAGACACTGCTGGCGGTGGGCCTGTTCGCCACGCAATGGCTGTACTGGACGCTGGCGGAGGTCTTCTTCCATGGACAGACACCCGGCAAGCGCGCGCTGCGCATCCGGGTGGTGCGCGAGGATGGCTCGCCGGTGGGCTTCTTCGAAAGCGCGGTGAGAAACCTCTGCCGTGCAGTGGACTTCCTGCCGGTGCTCTACGCCACCGGCTGCATCACCATGCTGCTGGACTCGCGGCACCGCCGGCTGGGAGACCTGCTCGCCGGCACCGTGCTGGTGCGCGAGGAGGCCATCGACCTGGACAAGTACACGCAGGGCGCGGCGCCAGAGTCGCCGCCCCCGCCGGTGGCGGACCCGGGCGTGCAGCGGCCCCTGGGCGCGGAGGACGTGGAGCTGGTGCTGGCGTTCCTCGCGCGCGCGCCCGGCCTGGAGCCGGACGTGCGGCGGCGGCTGGGAGCGCGGCTGGTGGACCGCGTGGGCGCGTCCCTGACGGACGAGGAGCGCGCGCGGGTGCTCCAGTCCCAGGAGGCCACGGAGGCCTTCTTGCGCACGCGCGCGAAGGCGGCCCACTGACATGGCCGCGCCGCTGCCCACCTTCGTCACCCGGCGCAGGCCGGACTGGGACGCGCTCCAGTCGCTGCTGACACGCCAGCGCGCGGGCCGCTTGAGCCTTTCGGAGCTGCGCACGCTGGACACGCTGTACCGGCGCGCGGCCGCGGACCTGGCGCGGGCGCAGACGTTCTATCCGGGCACGGACGCGCACCGCTTCCTCAACCAGCTGTGCGCGCAGGCGTATGGCGCCATCTACCAGCCGCCGCGCGAGCGCTGGGCCTCCACGCGCGACTTCTTCCGGCGGGACTTCCCCGCGACGCTGCGCCGCGAGGCGCGCTTCGTGGGCGTGAGCGCGGGCCTGCTGGTGCTGGGACTGCTCTTGGGCGCGCTGGTGGTGACGCTGGAGCCGCGCGGCGCGGAGCTGCTGGTGCCGGAGGGCGTGCGGCGCTACGTGGCGCAGGGGCGCATGTGGACGGATGATCTGCTGTCCGTGGCGCCGCCCAACGCCGTGGCCTCCGGCATCGCGACCAACAACCTCACCGTCACGCTGTTCGCGTTCGCGTCCGGCATCCTGCTGGGCGTAGGGCCCATCTTCACGCTCGTGAACAACGGCGTGCTGATTGGCGCGGTGGGGGCGCTCTGCTACCGCGAGGGCATGACGGCGGGCTTCCTGGACTTCATCGCCGCGCACGGGCCGGTGGAGCTGTCCATCATCGTCATCGCGGGCGGCGCGGGGCTGATGGTGGGCCAGGCGCTCATCGACCCCGGCGAGCTGCCGCGCGCGCAGGCGCTCCAGTCACGCGGGCGCGAGGCGGTGAAGCTGGTGGTGGGCTGCGCGCCCTTCCTCGCCGGCATCGGCATGGTGGAGGGCTTCATCTCCCCGGGCCACCTGTTCCCCACCTGGGCCAAGGTGGGGCTGGGCCTGTCGCTGGGAGCGCTCTTCTGGCTCTACCTGTTGCGCGCGGGCAGGACGGACGCGGGCGTGGCGCGCGTGGACGTGCCGGACGCCATGGCCTCCAGCCGCTTGCGCTGACGGTGCTTGAGGATGCGCTCGTAGGCGTCGTTGACCTCTCGCATCTGCTCCGCGGAGCCGCCCCGGTCCGGGTGCCGCTCCAGGGCCAGCGCGTGGAAGCGCGCGCGGATGACGTCCGGCGAATCCAGGGGCGACACGCCCAGCGTCTGGTACGGGCACTGCTCCTGGACGGCGGTGAGCCACTGATCCAGGCGGGCCTTCACCTCCACGAAGCGCGCGTCCGCGTCCGCGGTGTCCTTCACCGGGTGCGTGCGCATCTTCGCGTCCGCGCGGAAGACCTCGCTGTAGGTGCTGGACACCCAGCGGTGACACGAACCGCACCGGTAGTACTTCACCCGGTTTCCGGGCTGGAGTGTCATCATCACGCCGCAGTGGGTGCACTCCACCGTGACGTTCTCCAGTGTCTGCCAGCTCGCGACCGCCGCACCCATGGTGACTTCGACCTCCGTTCGCAACACGCCTGTAGCACTGGCAAACTCCCACAGCGGCGGATCCCGTCAAGAAAATGTCGCGCGCGACCCGGGGGGTGCCCCGCGCCGCTGCCGGGCTTCCCGGGATTCGGGTAGAACGAGGCCCATGCGACCGCTCCTCGCCGCCGCCCTGCTCCTGACCGCCGCCGCGCACGCCCAGGCCCCGTCGACCCCGGCGGCCACGGCTCCCAAGGCCGCCCCGAAGGCCGACAAGGCCCCGGCGGACCCCCGCGCCCAGGACGACTCCCTCCTGAAGGGCCTGTTGTGGGCGGCGGAGCCCGCGCCGGAGGAGATCCGCGCGCTCGCCATCGAGGACCTGGCGCTCCTGGGGGACACGCGCGCCCTGGACCCGCTGGCCGCGTTCATCTGGGACCCCAACCCGCGCATCCAGCAGGCCGCGTTGCGCGCGGTGGCCCTCTTCCAGCACCGCCGCGCGGAGGAGATCCTGGGCAACGTCGTGCGCCACCCGCGCCTGCCGGACACGCTGAAGATCCAGGCCCTGAGCGGCCTCTTGTATCAGCGCACCGCCACGGCCCGCCGGGTGGTGCAGGACGTGGCCGCGGACAGCCGCGTGGGCTACGCGGTGCAGAACGCGGCGCGCTCGGTGGCGTCGCAGTGGGACGCCGCTCCGGCCGCCGCACCTTGAAACACGCCTGCCTGTCTGCCCTCCAGGCCTGACGCCGCCCCGGGCCCGCCGGGCCGATTCCTGGAGTGCGCGCGTGTATGGGTTAGACTGGGGCGCATGAAGATCACCCCCCTCGACATCCGGCAGAAGCGCTTCGAGACGGTGATGCGCGGCTTCGCGCGTCCCGAAGTGGGCGCGTACCTGGAGCTGATCGCCGGCGAGTTCGAGGAGGTCGTGAAGGAGAACATCGCGCTCAAGGAGGAGCTGAAGCGCACCCAGGCGCGGCTCGAGCAGCATCAGGAGCGCGAGCGCACCCTCCAGGAGACGATGGTCACCGCCCAGCGCATCAGCGAGGACCTGAAGGACGCCGCGAAGAAGGAAGCGGAGATCATCATCGCGGACGCGGAGCACCAGGCGGAGAAGATCGTCCACGGCGCGCACCAGCGGCTGGTGCAGGTGGTGGAGGACATCAACGAGCTCAAGCGCCAGCGCACCCAGTTCGAGTCGCAGGTGCGCTCCGTGGTGGAGGCCCACCGCAAGCTGCTGGAGACGTTCGCCGCGCCCACCTTCGCGGACCGCGACTACGCGCGCGTGGAGGACAACGTCGCGTTCCTGTCGCAGAAGAAGGCCACCTCCAACGACTAGCACCTGCGCGCATGTCCGCTCCCTGGCTCAAGGCCGTGCAGACCGGGGTGGAGCTGACGGTGCTCGTCCAGCCGCGCGCGTCCCGCACGAAAGTCGTGGGCGAGCATGACGGCCAGCTGAAGATCCAGCTCGCCGCGCCGCCCGTGGATGGGGAAGCGAATGCGGCCCTGGTGGAATTCATCGCCAAAACGCTGGGCGTGCCGCGCCGTCAGGTGACCCTGGTGGCGGGTGACACGTCGCGCCGTAAGCGATTGAGGGTGGAGGGGGTTGATGCGCCGGCGGTCGAGGCTGTTATCTCTGGTGGACCGTGAGGCCACGCATGCTCCGCCTGTTCGCCTTCTTGATGATGCTGCTGGCCTCGCCGGGCGTGTTCGCACAGGACGAAGGCCCGCGCGGCATCCACGCCACGGAGGCCGTCGTCACCGACACCGCGCTCGTGCCCCACGCGCGCCCCGCCATCGTCGCGGGCGAGCTGAAGACACAGCGCTTCGTCATCCTGCACACCGCGAAGGCGGCGGGCGCGGCCCGGGCGCTGGCCACGCAGATTGAAGGCGTGCGGGACAACTTCGGCGCGATGCTGGGGCGCGACTGGCCGGGCACCACCGAGATCCGCCTGGGCGTGGGCCGCCAGGAGTTCGAGGCCCTGGCGCTCCCCGGCGGAAAGCCCCCGGGCTGGGCCGTGGCGCTCGCCTATCCCGGGCATCAGATCATCCTGCTGGACGCGCTGAGCCTGAACGACGCGGAGGGCCCCACCACGCTGCGGCACGAGCTGGCGCACGTGGCACTGGGCCAGCTGGCGAAGGACTGGCCGCGCTGGTTCCAGGAGGGCGTGGCGCAGAACCTCACCGACGAGCGCTACTCCGTCGCCCACTACACCGCCCTCTTCCGCGCGGTGACGCAGGAGCGCGTCTTCCACTTCGAGGACCTGTCCGACGAGTGGCCGGACGTGCCCGCGGACGTCGAAATCGCCTACGCCCAGAGCGTGGCCTTCGTGGCCTACCTCACCGGCAAACACGGCGCGGCCGCCATGGGCCTGCTGGTGGACGGCGTGCGCGCGGGAGAGCCCTTCGAGCAGGCCTTCGGCAAGGCCTTCCGCACGTCGCTGCTGTTGGAAGAGCAGGACTGGCGCGAGGGGCTCGCGGCCCGCTACGGCTGGCTGCCATTGACGACCAGCTCCGCGATCCTCTGGCTCACCGCCTCCGTGCTGTGCGTGGC
>NZ_RAWL01000168.1:0-17285 GCF_003668885.1 Corallococcus sp. AB049A
CCACCACCCGCTTGCCCTGTGCGCTCATGACGGTGTCCTCAGGAAGCGCGACGCGACAGCCGGGTGATGAGGGCGTCCAGCAGGTCCCTCAGGCCATGGGGGTTGGGCAGCGTCTGCAGGCTCCGCCGCGCCGCGCGCGACGCCCGCTCCACCGCGCGCTCACACGCCGCCCGGCCGCCGAAGTGCTCCACCAGCTCCCGCGCGCGGGCCAGCGCCGCGTCGTCCTTGCACTCCACCGGCAGCGCCCACAGCCGCTCCAGCTCCTCGCGGCCCTCGGGCGTGGCGCGCACGTACGCGGCCACCACCGGGAAGGTGCGCTTGGCCTGCATGAAGTCGCCGTCGGACGCCTTGCCCGCCACGGCCGCGTCGCCAAACAGGCCAATGAGGTCGTCGCGCAGCTGGTACGCGAGCCCCACCGAGCGCCCCACCCGCTCCAGCCCCTGCTGCAGCGCCTCGTCCGCGCCGCCCAGCATGGCGCCGCACACCAGCGGGGCGCAGAAGCCGTAGCGCGCCGTCTTGAGGTGCGCCACGCGCAGCGTCTGGAAGAGCGTCACCTCCGCGAGCGGCACGCGCGCCAGGTCCAGATCCAGGTACTGCCCCGCCGCCGTGTGCCGGCACACGCCCAGGTAGTAGCGCGCCACGCGCGAGGCGCCCGGCAGCCCGGACTCCAGCATCGCCTCCAGCGAGCGCGCGAAGAGGTGGTCGCCCATCACCACCGCCAGGTCCTCGCCCGGACGGCCCGGGGCCAGCATCCGGTGCAGCACCGGCCCGCCCCGCCGCAGCTCCGCCTGATCCGCCACGTCGTCGTGGATGAGCAGGAACGTGTGCAGCAGCTCCAGCCCCGCGGCGAAGCGCCACAGTCCCTGCGGCACGGAGGTGCTTCCGCGCGCCAGCCCGTGCCCCGCCAGCACCAGCGCCGGCCTCAGCCGCTTCGCCGGCCGCAGCGCATAGGCCCGGGCCTGCGCCGCCGCCTGTGTCCAACGTGCGTCCAGGCCCTGCTCGTCCGGCAGCTCGAAGAGCTGGGCGAGCGCGGACTCCACCTGCGCCTGCACGAGCTGCAGCCAGGCGTGCTCAGGGGGCGCGGCTCCGGCGGAGGTCTGCTGCACGTTGGGAAGCAGGGTGGCCATACAGCGGATCTCCGAAGTCGGGAGCACGGCGGCGGCAGCCTTCGCACCTAGAGGTAGCGTTTGCGTCCAGAGATTGTCAAGGCTATGTCTAAGGTTTGTAAAAACCTTGTACACAGGAGGCTCCCGATGAAGGCGTGGATCACAGGTGCGTTGACGGTGACCCTGGCGGCGGGGAGCGCGAGCGGCGCCTCCCCCGAACCGGAGCCGGTGGACGCGACGTTAAGCACCTCCAGCGGGGACCGGATCCAACTGGCGCGCTGGCGTGGGAAACCCGTCATCCTCTTCTACGAGGACAAGGACTCCACGACACTCAACGCCCCCTTGAAGACGGAGCTGTTCACCCGGGGACGGGAGCGCGGCCTTCTTCAAAGTGCGTTCGTGGTCGCCGTGGCCAATCTGGAGAAATACGACTTCTTTCCCGCGCGGGAGATCGCCCTGTCGTACGTGCGTGACGAGGAGAAGAAGGCTGGCGTGCCCATCCTGGTGGACCTGAAGGGCACCCTGGGCCAGGCGCCCCTGAAGCTGCCCACGAAGACGTCCACGGTGATGCTGCTGGACGCGGAGGGCACGCCCGTCTACCGCCACTCCGGCCGCATGAAGCCGGAGGAGCAGGAGCGCTTCTTCGTCGCCCTGAGCCAGCTGGTGGGCCAGGACCTGACGACCTCGGCCGGCGTCGCGGGGGACCCACCGTGAGGGTGACGTGCACCGGTGCCACCGGCTTCCTCGGTCCAGGCCTTGTTCAAGGTTTGTTGGAGGCCGGCCACACGGTGCACGTGCTCAGCCGGAGCGTGGAGCACGCGCTGGGCCGGCTGCCCTCCGGGGTGACGGGCTCCTACTTCGACGGGAGTACCCCGCTGTCCCCGGACGCGCTCGCGGGGGCGGAGGGGGTGGTGCACCTGGCCGGAGAGCCGGTGGACCAACGTTGGACGCATGAGGCGAAGCACCGCATCCATCAGAGCCGCGCGGAGGGCACGCGCGTGCTGGTGGAGGCCATGAAGCAGGCCGGGTGCGTGCGGCACTTCGTCTGCGCGTCGGCGGTGGGCTTCTACGGCGGCCACCGCGCGGGGCAGACGCTGACGGAGGAGGACCCGCCCGGCGACGACTTCCTCGCCCACGTGTGCCAGGACTGGGAGAGGGAGTCCGTGCGCGCGGAGGAAGCGGGCATCCGCACGGTGCGCCTGCGCATTGGCGTGGTGCTGCACCCGGCGGGCGGCGTACTGCACCGGATGCTGCCGGTGTTCCGGATGGGCGCGGGCGCGAAGGTGGGCAACGGCCAGCAGTACGTCAGCTGGGTCCACAGGGAAGACCTCTTCGGGCTGATGCGCTTCGCGCTGGAGCACCCCACCCTGTCCGGCCCGGTGAACGCCACGTCGCCGGAGCCCGTCACCAACGCGACCTTCGCGCACACGCTGGGCGCGGTGCTGGAGCGGCCCGCGGCGCTGACGGTGCCGGGGCTGGTCCTCAAGGCGCGCTTCGGAGAGATGGCGCGCGTGGCGCTGGAGGGCCAGCGGGTGATGCCCCGGCGCGCGCTGGAGGCGGGCTTCCAGTTCCGCTACCCCGACCTGACCGGAGCGCTGCGAGACCTGCTGTCCCCTCCCGTGGAGCGAGCCACGCATGGATGACACCCGGACGCTGGAAGCCCGCGCGCGCAAGGAGGGCACGCCGCTCATCGACGGAGACACCGCCACCTTCGTGTGGAGGGGCCCCCGCCCCGTCTTCCTCCAGGGAGACTTCCAGGACTGGCGCGGCACGCCCCTGCCGCTGGAGCGCGTGGGCAAGGGGCTGTGGGCGCGCTCGCTGGCGCTGCCCGAGGACGCCTACGTCGAATACGCGCTCCAGGACGCCAAGGGCCGGCGCGTGCGCGACGTCCTCAACCCGCGCCGCTCCGACAACGGCTTCGGCGGCTTCAACCACTGCTTCTGGATGCCCAGGGGCGAAGCCACGCCGCTGGGCAAGCGCGTGCGCAACGTGCCCAGGGGCCGCGTGACGCGCCACCAGCTGGAGACGCACGAGTGGGTCGTCGGGAGGAAGCGCGCGGTGTCCCTCTACGCGCCGCCCGTGAAGGGCCCCGTGCCGCTGATGGTGGTGCTGGACGGCGACGACTACCTGAAGCGCGTGCAGCTGCCCACGGTGGTGGACAACCTCATCGCCGCGGGCCGCATGCGCCCGGTGGCCATGGCCTTCGTGTCCAACGGCGGCCCGGCCCGCACCGCCGAGTACGCGTGCAGCGAGGCCACCGTGGCCTTCCTCCACCAGCGCGTGTTCCCCCTGGCCCGCGAGCACCTGTCCCTGGTGGACGAGCAGCGCACGCCGGGCGCGCACGCGGTGCTGGGCTCGTCGCTGGGCGGCCTCATGGCGCTCTACGCGGCCCAGCGCCTGCCCCACGTCTTCGGCCGCGTGCTGTCCCAGTCCGGCGCCTTCGCCATCGAGGGCACCGACATGGTCGTCTTCGACCTGGCCCGCCGCGCGGGCCAGCCGCCCCTCCATGTCTGGATGGACTGCGGCCGCTTCGAAGGGCTCCAGGACGGCAACGAGCGCATCCTGCCCGTCCTCCAGGCCGCCGGGCACCGCGCCACCTACCGGCCCTACAGCGGGGGCCATAATTACCCCGCGTGGCAGACCAGCCTCCCGGCCGCTCTGGAAGAAATCTTCTCGACCGCTGGGTGACGCGTCGCGGCGAAGCGCCGGATTTCCGCCCGGGACGAAAGCCCCCAGGAATCAGGGGGTTGGCCCGGGAGGAAGGCGGCCAAGGCCGGATGATCCAGGTTTGGGAGGGGCCTCTGACGCAGCGAGCGGGCAGCCAGGCGGGGCGTGTGGACCGGGGAGCCACGCAACCCGGGGGAAGGACGGACCGATAACAGATGTAGGTGCGCCAACCCGCCGCGAGTACCGCGACGGGCATTCCCCCGCTCCTGGAGTCCCCTCATGTCTCGCGTCGATGGTGGCAACCGCCCGTCCCTTCCTCCGAAGCGCTCGGAGTTCGAGCGGTCCGAGCGGAGCGACGTCACGCGCGACAGCAAGTCCGGAGCCCCCGCGCAGGGCCGGACGCCCGCCAACGCCAACGTGCGCTCCTTCCAGGGCCGCAGCGACTTCGAGCCCGCGCGCCCCGCCCCCGGCCGCCCCACGCCCGCGCAGACGCCGGCCGTGAAGGCCCCGCCCTCGCCGGCGGAGGCCGAGTCCATTGCCCAGGCGGACATCGAGCTGGGGCTTCTGTCGGAGTTCCCGGACGCGGACGCGCAGAGCGGCATCGCCTCCGCCATGCTGCACGCGCACGCGGACGCGCCCGCGTCGCAGAACCGCATCGTGGAGCGGCTGAAGCAGGACGGCCGCCTGGAGACGCTCTTCGGCGAGGTCTTCCGCGAGGACAACCCCTACGTGGAGCAGCCGCACAAGAAGGCCATCGTGCGGGCGCTCGACACCGCGCTCACCCGGGGCACGGTGACGACGGACGACCTGCGCGCCTTCTCCCGCGGCACCTACGCCCAGGAGTGGCAGCAGATCGGCGCCGAGCTGGGCACCACCCGGAAGTAGCCAGGCCCCGCTTCACGCTTCTTCACGCGCATGCCGGTTGCGCCGTGGCGCGTGCGCGAGAGGATGGGCTTCCCATGGTGGAAAGCCCGTTGCGCATCATCCTGTTCATCCTCCTCGTCAGCGTCGCGTCGGTCTACGTCCACGTCTACCTGTACCGGCGCCTCTTCCGCGACACCTCCTCGAGCCGCTCCTGGCGCACCGCCGGCAAGGTCCTGCTGACGGCGCTGTGCGTGCCGCTGCTGTTGTCCTGGGTGGTGACGCGCATCCTTCCCTCCGCGTTCATCGTCGCCGTGTTCGCGTGGACGTGGATGGGCGTCGCCGTGTACCTGCTGCTCTCCCTGGCGCTCCTGGGTGGGGTGCGCTGGCTGGTGGCGCGCACGCGCGGACACCGGGGCATCGCCGCGCCGCTGGCCACGCCCGCGCCGGACCCCGCCGCGCCGCCGTCCCTGGCGGACCTGGCCGTCACCGTGCCGCCTGCCGCCGTGCCCGCCGTGCCCCCCGTGGACGAAGCGCGCCGGCTGTTCCTCGCGCGGGCCACCGCGGGTGGCGCGGTGCTCGCGGCGGGCGGCCTCACCGGGTACGGGATGTGGAGCGCGTTCCATCCGCCCGTGGTCAACGAGGTCGCGGTGCGGCTGCGCGGCCTGCCCAGGGCGCTGGACGGCTTCACCATCGTCCACATGAGCGACATCCACGTGGGCCCCGTCATCCAGCGGCGCTTCATGGATGAGCTGGTGCGGCGGGCCAACGCGCTCAAGCCGGACCTGGTCGCCATCACCGGCGACCTGGTGGATGGCACGGTGAACGACCTGCGCCACTCCGTCGCCGCGCTCCAGAACCTCCAGGCGCGCGCGGGCACGCACTTCATCACCGGCAACCACGAGTACTACTGGAACGCGAGCCGCTGGGCGGACGGGCTCACCGGCCTGGGCGTCAACGTGCTGCGAAACCGTCACGTCACCATTGGAGACGCGGGCGGCGCGTTCGACCTGGTGGGCGTGGACGACTGGTCCATGCGCACCGGCCCCAAGGGCTACAACCTGGACGCCGCCATCGAAGGCCGGAATCCGGACCGCGCCGCGGTGCTGCTCGCGCACCAACCATCCAATTGGGATGTGGCCGCGAAGGCGGGCATGGGACTGCAGCTGTCCGGTCACACCCACGGCGGACAGTTTTTCCCTTTCACGCTCGCGGTGTCCGCCATCTGGAAGCACGACGCCGGGCTCTTCCAGGACGGCGACAACCACCTCTATGTCAGCCGGGGCACCGGCTTCTGGGGCCCGCCCCTGCGCGTCGCCGCGCCATCCGAAATCGTTAAGGTGACGCTACTGGCAGTGTGAGGTGTAGATTTACCCGGAAATGGGCAAGGAACCAGCGAAGCGCGAAATCAAACAGGAGCGGGCCGCGCGAACGCGGGTCGAAATCCTGGAGGCGGCCATCACGTTGTTCGCCCGGCGGGGTTACCTGTCGACGACGATGTCGGACCTGGCGAAGGCCATCCGGATGACGCCCGGGGCGCTGTACTGGCACTTCCCCACCAAGGAAGACCTGCTGCTGGCGGCCATCGAGGAGCTGCACCAGCGCTACCTGATGGAGTTCGCGCCGCTCCTGGCCGAGCGCCGCATCCTGTCCGGCCGGGAGCAGCTGGTCTTCGTCGTATCGCGCACGTCGCAGTTCCTGCGCTACCACCGCGAGTACGGCATCTTCTTCGGGATGCTGTCCGCGGAGTCCGCGGAGTCCAACGACCGCGTGGCGGAGGCGCTGCGCGAGAAGATTTCGCTCTACGTGGCGGTGCTGACGGGGATGATCCGCTACGGCCAGAAGCGGCAGGAGTTCCGTCAGGAGGTGGACCCGGTGCACATGGCCCACACGATGATGGGCGGCTACCTGGGCATCCTGCTGCACCACAACCTGTACCGGAGCACCGTGAACTACGACCCGCTGATGGCGTCGCTGGACATGATCCTCTCCGGCGGCCTCCACGTGCGCGGCCCCCCGGGCTGATGCGCTGAACCCACCGGCCCGTGCGGCCCGGAAAGACAGACGCCCGGTCCCCCACCTGAGGGGACCGGGCGTTTTCATTTCAGCGGGACGCCGTGACTACGGCTTCTCGGTGGGGCTGGACGCATTCTGCGGCTGGCGCACCGTGCGGGGCACGAAGTCCGACGCGTTGTTGTCGGAGTCGTAGCCGTTGCCCGCCTTCTCATCCGCGCCGCCCACGCCCATGGTCGCGTCGGTGGACGACGCCCGGGCCTTGCGCTCGATGCTGCCACCCTTGCCCGCGGGCGCGGGGGCCGCGGCGCCTTCCACCACGGTGCGGCCGTTGCCGAAGCCCACCGTGTCCACCACGCCCGTGAGGGCCGTGGGGTCCACCGTCACGTCCGCCGTGCCCAGGCGGACGTTGCCCGTGTTGCCGGAGATGTCCGTGTTGCCCCACGTATGGTCCGCGGGAACCGCCGACGTGGAGTAACCGGTGGCCGCGACCAGGTAGTAGCCATGGGCCTTGATGATGGCGTCAGGAGGCAGCGTGGCCAGCACCGTGAAGTTCGTCGTCGTGCTGGTGGTGTTCGCCGTGCGGTAGAGCAGCTTCCAGCCGGTGATGTTCACGTCGAAGTTCGTCGGGTTGTACAGCTCGATGTAGTCGTCCCCGTTCACGGTGACGCCCTGGCCGGCGATCTCACTGATGACGATGTGGCCCTGCTCCTCGGCCACGGTGACCTCCGCCTCCTTCGTCACGCCCTGGTAGGACGCGGTGAACTGGCCGGTGCCCGGCGTCTGCGTGGCGGTGAAGACGACGGTGGCCGTTGTCTGCCCCTCCGGCACCGTCACCGTCGAGTCCGGCAGCGAGCCCAGCCCCGCGTCCGAGAACGCCACGTCCACGACCGCGCCACCCACGGGGGCCTTGCGGGTCAGCGTGACGGTGAACGTCTGCGTCCCGCCCACCACCACCGTCGCCGTGTCCGGCGTGACGCTGGCGAGCTTCGCGGGCGGAGGCAGCACGGTCAGCGGCGCCGAGCGCGTGATGCCGTTGAGCGAGGCGGACACCGTGCCCTCGCCCTCCCCTTCCGCGTCGGCGGTGAACGTCACCGTCGCCGTCGTCTCACCCGCGGCCACCGTCACCGACGTGGCGGACAGCGCGCCATAGGGCGTGGCCGCAGGAGCGGCCAGCGCCAGCAGCACCTGCACGGACTGCGCCGGAGCGGACTCCAGCGTCACCGTGAACACCTGGGCCGCGCCCGCGTTCACCGTGGCGGTGGACGGGGTGAGGAACGCCAGCCGGGGCACGTCCGTGATGGTGTTCACCGTGGCGCTCAGCCCGCCCAGCGTCACCGTGCCGGAGCCGGTGCTGGCGTCGTCCACGGTCAGGTCGAAGGTCGCCGTCAGCGCGTCCGTCGTCACGTTCCGGGCCGTGATGGTGCCGAAGTCCGCGGGCGTCACCACGGGGTCCAGCGTGGTGCCCGCCGGCACCGGCCGGTCGAACGTCACCGTGAAGCGCGCGGTGCCGCCCGGCGCCACACCCGTCGTCGCCGGGGTGAGGTCCGTGGCGGTGGCCGCCTCGGTCTCGCCCAGCACGCGCAGCGTGGCCGTCTGGGAGGACGCGCCCAGCGTCGCGGTGAGGGTCACCGAGGCCGCCGGCGCCTTCGCCTCCAGCGCCACCGTGGCGCTCGTCCGGCCGGCGGGGATGACCACCTTCCCGTCCTTCGCGGTCAGCGCCGCCGTGTCACTCGACGCGATGTCCACCGTCACGTCCAGCGGGTAGCCGAACGCCAGCGTCACCGTCAGTGCCTGCGGGAGGGCCTGGGTGCCGCCCACGCGCGCGAAGCCGCCGGACGTGAACGCCGTCAGCGCCGGCAGCGGCAGGGCCATGTCGGCCGGGCCGCGGGGCACCAGCTTGTGGTCGTTGAAGTTGTACGTGAGCACGCCGCGCAGCGCGATGTACTCGGTGCCCAGCACCTGCGTGGGGTAGGTGAAGGCCTGGTCATCCACCATCAGGCCCGAGGACGCCGGGTTGCCGGCCTTGTTCTCGTCCACGATGAACTCGCGGTTGCTGTTCTCCAGGCGGGTGTTGAAGACGTTGCGGACCTCCACCAGCGCGCCCTCCAGCGCCTTCGCCCGGGGGCCGTTGGTGCGGATGTCCTCCGTGCGCACCACCTCCGGGGCCGGCAGCGGGTTGCCCACGCTGTTCTTCGTCACCGTGGAGTCAACCACCTCCAGCAGGCCGAAGTACTCCTTCAGCGTGCCCTCCACGCGGATGTTGTCCCCCACCGCCACGCCGGCCTTGAGGCTGTACATGTAGAGGCCGGAGTCATCCACGCCCTTGCCCGCCGGGTAGCGGGCCACCTGCACCCAGTAGCCGCGCTCCGACTTCGTCGCATCCACCGCGGTCACCACCACGTCGTCCAGCAGCACCTTCGTGCCCACCAGGGACTGGTTGCCGAAGCGGGGCGTCGCCTTCACGTCGTAGACGGTGGCGGGGCACGCGGCGCCGCCGGGGTTGGGCACCGGGCACGGGTCGCACGCGTCACCCACGCCGTCGTTGTCCGTGTCCTTCTGGTCCACGTTGGCCACGAGCGGGCAGTTGTCGCCGGGAGCGGCGATGCCGTCGTAGTCGAAGTCGGACGGGTCCTCGACGGAGCACGCGGCCGCGTCCGCCGGGCAGCCGTCGCACGCGTCGCCCTTGCCGTCGCCGTCCGTGTCCTTCTGGTCCGCGTTGCCCACGAACGGGCAGTTGTCCTTCCAGGTGGGCACGCCGTCGTGGTCGTCGTCGTCACCGCGGAAGGCCTGGCACGCGGTGGTGCCGGCCTCCAGGGGGCACGGGTCGCACGCGTCACCCACGCCGTCGCCGTCCGTGTCCAGCTGCCGCCCGTTGTCCATGGGACGCACGGGGTTGAAGATGGTGGGGCAGTTGTCGGCGGCGTCCTCGATGCCGTCCGCGTCCCCGTCCGCCGCGCTCGCCAGGCCCGTGTAGACGGTGGAGCCGTTGACGGCGGCCGCCGGGAAGGTGGTGTTCACCGCGCTGCGCGCGGGCTCGCAGGTGGGCTCGTTCTGCGGCGTGCCGCACGCGAACAGCGGGTAGAGGTTCTTGGTGTCGGGGGAGTCCTGGAACTCCTTCAGCGTCATCTTGATTTCCGACTTCAAGCACGCGGCCTTCTGGGTGCCGCACACCTCCAGCGCGTCGCAGGAGTCCGCGCCCTTGAGGCCGTCCACCAGCGCCTGGTCGCCGTAGAGCGGCTTGCCGCCGCGCACCGTCAGCACCACGTCCTGCGGATCCGCGGCGATGACCGCGCGGAACGGCGAGCCCGCGTTCGTGCCCAGGCGGAAGATGGCCAGGTCCGCCATCCTGCCCGGCGCGATGCGGCCCACGCGCTCGTAGATGTCCACCGCGTCCGCGGCGTTGCCCGTCACCATGCGCCACAGGTCCTCGTCGGTGAAGGTCCTGGCGTAGCGCGTGGTGTTGAGGTGGTCCGCGCAGCGCAGCTCGCGCAGCAGGTTCATGGAGCCGGAGCGGATCCAGTCCGTGCCCAGGGAGATGGGCACGCCCAGCCGCTTGAAGGCCGTCACCATCGCCGTGTCGCCGTACAGAGAGACGTTGGTGCGCGGAGACCAGACCAGGCCCGTGCCGTGCGCCGCCATCTCCGAAATCTCCCGCGCGGTGAGGCCCACGCCGTGGATGACGGCCGAGCGCGGGAACAGCACGTTGCCCGTGCCCGTGGACAGGCAGCGGAACTCGTTGAGCGCCGTGGCCGCGATGCCCTCCGCGATGTGCGGCAGGTACGCGGACGTGCGCGAGGTGATGGTCGCCGAGGACGGGAACGAGGCGTAGGAGCAGCCCTCCGTCAGCGTGGTGCCGGTGCTGTCCCCCAGCGGGAAGGTGTCCGAGTCCGCGTACGGCTCCGCCAGGCCCTCCTGGTTCGCGATGCCCGCACTGCCGCCCGTGTCCAGGTTGCGCAGGAGCCCGGGCTGCCCGCCCGCGCCCGCGATGGAGGTGGTGCCCGCCATCACCTGGCGCAGCTCCGACCAGCTGATGGCCGCCGCCTTGGAGTTGGACGGGTTGTTCAGCCGGGTGTGGTTGTTCTTGCCCTCGCGCCAGTCATGGCGGTGCTCGTAGCGCTCCACGCTGGTGCTGGCCAGCGGCGAGCCCGGGAAGGTGATGTGGTCATGCGGGTTGATGAGGCCCGGGGAGATGACGCCCGTGGGGCACGTCACCACCGTGGCCTCCGCGGCGCCGGCCGCCTTCGAGCAGTCGCACTCGGAGCAGGTGATGACGCCCTGGGCGTCCACCAGCACCTGGCCGCCCACCAGCACCTGGCCGTCCTTGAGCACGGTGCCGGCGAAGAGCTTCCCGGCCGTGCCCGCCTTCGTCACCTCGCAGGTGGCGCCGTTCGCCAGCGGCGCGGGAGGCGTGGCCCAACACTGCACGGTCTGGGTGGCGGTGGGGGTACAGTCCGCCTCGCACCCGTCGCCGCCCACCGTGTTGCCGTCGTCACACTGCTCGGCGCCTTCCTTCCTGCCGTCGCCGCACTTGGTGCCCGGGAGCGTGCAGTCCGCCTCGCACGTGTCGCCGCCCACCGTGTTGCCGTCGTCGCACTGCTCGGCGCCTTCCTTCTTTCCGTCACCGCAGACCGCCCGGCCCTCGGGTTCTTCTGAACTGCAGGCACTGCCCAACACGAGGACCGCGCCCAGGGCGGCCAGCAATAAACGGGAGCTGCGCATGAAGCCTCCTGCCCGAAGGCAGTGCTTGAAGAAGGAACGGGTGCGACGAAGGAAAGCCCCCCGTGCCTCGCATGCCGCAGGCGGCGGGGGTGCAACATTTCAGCGGTACCTGACCCCTGAAGTCCACTTCATGGGGCTCCAAAGGTCTACCCGGCGCTGGGAGGTGTGGTAAGGGCGCACCCAACGTGTGGGGGAGCAGGCAGATGACGCGGCCTGCCACGTTCTAGAGTGGGGGGGACATGATTACCCGGAATCCATCGAGCACCGTGTCGCGCTTCCTGGACGCGCACCTGCGGCGTGACGCGCAGGCGCGAGAGCTGTCCGTGGCGCGCTTCATGAGCATCCTGTCCGCCATCTGCGTGGTGGTGGCCGCGGCGCTGGGGCCCGCGATGGGCTGGGACCTGACGTTCGCGCTGATGGGGCTGGCCACGGTGCTGTCGGGCTACTACGCGTGCATGTGGTGGGTGCTGCGCTCCGGCGCGTTCCACCCGGCCATCCCGTGGCTGAACGTCTTCATTGAAGTGAGCATCCCGGCGGTGGTGCTCACGTTCGACCTGCGCTACCAGGGCCCGGTCTACGCGCTCACCGCGCCCACGCTGGTCATCTGGGGCACGCTGGTGACGCTGGCGGGCCTGCGCAGCAACCCGCGCCTGGGGCTGGCCGCGGGCGCGCTGGTGGCGGCGGAGTACCTGGCGCTCTACTTCGGCTTCGTGCGGCCGCTGCTGCCGGAAGAGCCGCTCGTCACGCTGGCGCCGCTGTTCATCTGCGTGCGCGCGTTCTTCTTCGTGGCCACGGGGGCGCTGACGGCGACGCTGGCGCGGCACTTCCTGGAGCGCACCCGCAGCGCGCTCGCGGCCCTGCGCGAGCAGGAGGTCATGGGCAAGTACGTGCTGCATGAACGGCTGGGCGCGGGCGGCATGGCGGAGGTGTACCGGGCCACGTACTCACCGGAGGGCGGCTTCGAGAAGCAGGTGGCGCTCAAGCGCATCCTGCCGTCGTACGCGGACGACGCGGCGTTCGTGACCCTGTTCCGGCGCGAGGCGGAGCTGTGCTCGTCGCTGTACCACCCCAACATCGTCCAGGTGTTCGACCTGGGCCGCCACGGCGGCACCTACTTCCTGGCCATGGAGTACGTGGACGGGATGCCGCTGAGCTCGCTGCTCAAGCCGCGGAACCGCCGGCCGCTGCCCGTGGCCGCCGCGACGTTCCTGGCCGCGGAGCTGGCGTCCGCGCTGGACTACCTGCACCGGCGCACCAGCGCGGACGGCGTGCCGCTGCGGCTGGTCCACCGGGACCTCAACCCGCCCAACATCCTGGTGTCTCGCATTGGCGAGGTGAAGCTGTCGGACTTCGGCATCGCGCGCGACGCGGTGCGCGCGAACCTCACGGTGGCCGGCAGCGTGCGCGGCAAGCTGGGCTACATGGCGCCGGAGCAGGCCATGGGCAAGGACCTCGACGGGAGGGCGGACCTCTTCGCCCTGGGCCTCACGCTGCACGAGGCCCTCACCGGCCGGCGCGCGCTGAGCGGCCACTCCGAAGAGGTGCTCCTGCGCGCGGCGGTGGACCAGGACGTCGTCCCGCCCTCGCAGCTGAACCCCGCGGTGCCGCTGGCGCTGGACCTCATCGTCATGCAGCTGTTGCAGAAGGACCCGGCGAAGCGCACGCCCAATGGCGCCGCGCTGCGCCAGCAGCTGCTCGCGCTGGACGGCCCCGCGGCCCCCTTCCCGCACGGCCAGGCGGAGCTGGCGCGGGTGGTGCGCGACACGAAGACGCTGGCGGAGCAGCTGAACGTGGAGACCGTGGAGACGGTGGCCGCGGGCAGGCCGCCGCCGCTCGCGCGCTCGGCCTGAGGTCCTGGGGTCCTGGGGTGAGGCAGGCTGCGCGGGACCCGGGAGCGCGTTAGAACGCGGCGCGTTTCCCCGCCGCCTGGAGCCCGCCCCCGTGGACATCGCCGTCATCACCTACGCTGGACTGCCGCAGCTGAATCCGCTGGACGCGCCGCTGGTGCCCGCACTGCAGGCGCTGGGCCTGGACGCACGGCCGGTCATCTGGGACGACCCCTCCGTGGACTGGAGCCGCGTGCGCGCGGCGGTGGTGCGCAACGCCTGGGACAGCCACCTGCGCCGCGATGAGTTCCTCGCCTGGGCGGACCGCGTGGGCAGCGTCACGCGGTTGTTCAACCCGGCGGACGTGCTCCGGTGGAACACGCACAAGGGCTACCTGAAGACGCTGGAGGCGCAGGGCCTGCCCCTGACGCCCACCGTCTGGGTGCCGCCCGGGGGAAGCCTGGACGTGGCGGCGGCGGCGCGCGAGCGCGGCTGGGACGCGGTGGTGCTCAAGCCCGCGGTGGCCGCGGGCGGGCTCAAGGTCTTCATCGTCCGGCCGGAGCAGTGGGACGACGCGAGCGCCAGGGTCACGGAGCTGGCCAGGGAGGGGGACGTGATGGTGCAGCCCTACCTGCGCGCCTTCGAGACGGAGGGCGAGCGCTCCTACATCTTCTTCAACGGCGTCTTCAGCCACGCGGTGCGCCGCCCGCCCACGCTGACCACCGCGCCCCGGGGCTTCGCGGAGCCGCACGGCTTCACGCCGGACAACGCGGAGGAGCAGCGCATTGCCCACGACGTGATGGAGGCGTCCGGCGGCGCGCGGCTGTTGTACGCGCGCGTGGACGTGGCCACGGACAACGCGGGGAAGACGCGCCTGCAGGAGGTGGAGGTGACGGAGCCGTGCCTCTTTTTGCCCATGGACGCGGGCGCGGCGGAGCGGATGGCCAGGGCCGTGGTTGCCCGGTTGTAGTCTTTCACGCGGGCCCATTCGCCCACTCGTGGACACCTGGAAGTCCGTCAGGGCGACGCGAAGGCGGCGGATGGGGTTATGACTGGGACATGCGAGCCCTGTTGCTCTCGCTGCTCATCCGGCAGCACATGGCACTCCAGGAGAAGTTCAACGCCAAGTACCCGCACGCGTGGCTGGTGTGGGAGGCGGGCGCGTGGAACGTCCCCGAGGAGCAGAACGTGGCGGCCACGCGGCTGCCCATGATGGACCTGCGCGACTGTCTGCCCGCGGGCGACGCGCTGTGCTTCGAGCTGATGGGGGTGGCGGACCGAGGCCCCCTGAAGCTGGGGCGCGCGTCGCACAACACCTTCGTGGTCAACGACGCCACGGTGTCGCGCGAGCAGTTCGCCCTGCACCCCACGCCGGACGGCGGCTGGCAGGTGGAGCGGCTGGCCCAGTCCCGGCCCGTGACGGTGAACGGCGAGGCGCTGGAGGCGGAGCAACCGCGCCTGCTGCGCACGGGCGACGAGCTGAAGGTGGGCGACGTGCGCCTCACCTTCCACGACGCCCCGTCGTTCCACGCGCGCATCGGCCGCATCGCCGCGCAGGTGCTGGCGCAGGCCTCCTCGCCACCCCCGCAGCGCTGAAGCGCTCTACCGCCCCACGGTGCCGAGCGTCGTGTCCCGGGGACCCGGCGCCGTGGCGGCCCACACCGCGCCGCCCGTGAGCAGCGCCGCCGCGCCCACGCCCGCCCAGAAGTACCAGCGGCGCGTCAAGGGCTTGGAGGCGCCGGCCTCCGGCTGCACGGACGCCTCCGGCACCTGCATGGCCAGGGCCTGGGAGGCCCCGTTCTTCTCCGGCGCGGCGGACGACGGAGGGGCGGCGAGCCGTGCCTCGCTGGCGCGCGCCTCCGCCAGCGCGGCCTGCTCCCGCGCCTTCTGCAGCTCGCGGTCGCGGGCGAAGCGCTCGCGCTCCCGGCGCTGCTCCTCCTGGACGCGGGCCTTGGTCTCCATCTCCGCGCTGAGCTCGCGCGCCACGTCCGCGTTGGCGGGCTCCCCCTGCGACAGCGCCAGGTAGCGCCGGTAGAAGAAGGCCGCGCGCGACGGGTTGTTCAGCTGCCGGTGGCACTGCGCGATGTTGAAGAGGAACGCGGGCAGCGGCTTGAGGCGGTACGCCTCGCTGAAGGCCTTGAGCGCCCGGTCGAACTCGCCCAGGTCGTACGCGAGGTTGCCCTCGGAGAACTTCTCCCGCGCCGCGTCCTCCGCCGCCGTGACCGCCGGGTCCTCCGCCGCCACCGCCAGCGACGGCGTCCCCAGCGCGAGCGCGAGCGCCAGGCTCAGGGCCCGGGGCTCACTGCGACGCGAACGGATCAATGACCGCATCCCTGCTTCCTCCCTTGCGGCCCGGCGCGCGTGCGGGGGCGCGGCGCGGCCCCGCGCTCGCCTTCACGAGCGGCACGGTCAGCTCCGCGGTGGCGGCACCCTGCTTCAAATCCACCGACCGCTCCAGCGGAACGTAGCCCGCGAGTTCGACACGCAACTGCGGCGGCACCGCCTGCCGGCTCAGCGCCTTCGTCAGGGGCGTGGTGCCCAGCTCCTCGCCGGTGTCCACGCGGACGACCTTCGCGCCCGGAGGCGACGAGTGCACCGTGAGCGTCACCGCGTCCGCCGCGCCCAGAACCGCCGGAGCTCCCGCCGCGGACGCGCCCGAGGTGGACGCCACGGCCACGGGCTCCCGCGCCGGCTGCGAGGCGCGCATCGCGTGCAGCCCCGTCCACGTGGTGATGCCGGACACCAGCGCGAGCGCCGCCAGCCCCACGGACACCTGGATGCGCCGGTCGCGCAGCAGGCCCGGCACCTTCATGCGCAGGGTGGGCCGCTCCGCCTCCTCCGCCAGCGCCTCCGTGTTCGCGGGAGCGGCGGCGAGCGGAGAAGTGGGCATCATCAAGAGCGCGGTGGTGACCTCCGCCAGGTGCTGGGGCCGGGCTTCCGGCTCCTTCGCCAGGCAGCGCATCACCAGGGACGCCAGCTCCTGCGGCACGCGCTCGCCGGACGGCAGGTGCGTGGGCAGCGGCGGCGGCGGCTGGGTGATGATCTGCACCACCAGCTGCCCGAAGGCCGGCGCCTGGAAGGGCGGGTGGCCGGAGAGCATCTCGTAGAGGATGTTGCCCACCGCGTAGATGTCCGCGCGCGCGTCCACGGGCAGCCCCGCGGCCTGCTCCGGCGCCATGTACGCGGGCGTCCCGATGATGGTCCCGTCCAGCGTGCCCGTGAGGCTCACGCCCGTCTGCGTGGTGATGAGCTTCGCCACGCCGAAGTCCAGCACCTTCACGAAGTCCTGCTGCCCGGAGCGCTGCGTGATGAAGAGGTTGTCCGGCTTGATGTCCCGGTGCACCACGCCCACCTGGTGGGCCGCGCCCAGCGCCGCGCACACCTGCACGCCCATGCGCTGCACGCGCTCCAGCGTCAGCCCCTCCTCCTTCAGGAGCGCCGCCAGGCTCTGGCCGCGCAGGAGCTCCATCACGCAGTAGACGTGCCCGTCGGGGGACTCGTCCACGAAGTCGAAGACCTCCACGATGTGCTCGTGGTTGATCTGATTGACGGTGCGCGCCTCCTGGAAGAAGCGCTGCACGAACGAGCTGTCCCGCGCGTGCTCCGGCTTGAGCACCTTGAGCGCCACCTGGCGCCCCAGCCGCACGTGCCGCGCCTGGAACACGCGGCCCATGGACCCTTCACCCAGCAGCTTCTCCAGCTGGTAGTTGCCCAGCACCGTCCCTTCCTGGACCTCCTGTCCGGGCGGCGACATCACGAGCGGCGCTCCGCCACCATCGGTCACGGCGTCACCCGATTCGGACAGGACTGTGTGCGCGAGGAGGTCGTCGGTGCCCATGGGCGGATCAGGTTTCCATCCCCGGGCGACCCTGCAACCCACGGGAGGGCATCTATCGCGCGTGAGACGGAAAAACTTTCGGCATGTGACGGTTCACCCGCCGTGCGCCGTGTGGACAGGTGGCATGTGCGGCGACCGCGCACCCTGAATCCACGGACATTGAAATACTTCTCCATACAGCCCACTCCCGTCCCTGTTCCCCCGGCGCGCGATGGTCGCCGCTTGGGTGCGGTTGGTCAACGTGGGCGGAGG
>NZ_RAWL01000169.1:0-17205 GCF_003668885.1 Corallococcus sp. AB049A
AGGGCGATCCGCTTGGCCGACCCCAATCTCGTCAGCGCCGCGAACTCGAGCACCGGCTCCCTGACGAACTCACCAGGGCGATCCGCTTGGCCGACCCTCACGCGATCCATGCCCCCGGTCCTTGACATCCAAGGTTTCAGGTCGTGGCGCAGCCGCTCGCCCCCGCCGGGGAGATTGCACCTCACCGGTCTGACATGCCCTCTCGGCCCCGGGGAAGGTGACGACGAAAAGTGCTGGGGCGGGCGGACGCTCGCATCACGGCTTCCAGCATCGCGAGCCTTCCTCCTGAGGTCGCTCATCCTCATGCTGTCGAGGGGAGGATGAGACAATGAGCGAAGCACGCGAAGCCGTGATGCGAGCGGAAGCAGGGGCCCACCTCCTGCCGGGCGCCATGGAGCGCTTCTCGGGGTGGGGGCTCATGGGGCTGACGTTCCGCTCGGGCGACATCCTGGCCACCCGGCGCTTCCCCGCGTCATCCATTGGGCCCGGCTATACGTCCGTCTGGCACCGTGCTCCCGATGGAGCCTGGACGTTCTACGCGGATGTGAGCCCCGCGACGGCCTGTACCCGCTACTTCGGGGAGGCGGTCGAACGGGCGGTGGTGAGCCCGATTGAGATGGTGTGGACCGCGGAGGACACGCTGGTGGTGCGTATTCCCGAGGCTCGCCTCCGTGCTGAAGTCGTCGTCGGCAATACCCTGGCGAGCAGGGCGCTGAACCTGATGGCGGCGGGCCTTCCGGAGTGGGCGTGGCGCAACCCGAGCGTTCTCGAGCGCATGTCGCACGTCGCGGGCCCCTTGCTCCACGCCGGCAGGCTCGCCATGGCGGGCGAGGCGCCCAACCACCAGCGCTTCATCGCCAATCCGCGCAAGGTCTGGGTCGTCAAGTCGGCCCGACTCGTGGTGGGCGAGCGCGTGGTGACGGACGTGGGACCCGTCACACCCCAGGCCCGGCTCGGGGACTTCTACATTCCGCAGCGGGGCCTTCTTGCCGTCGGGAACGCGGCCTTTGACGCGCTCGATCCGGCACACCACTCCACGTCGGTGTGCCGGGGGCTCCGCGCCGCTGAAGCCCATTGAGCGCTCCTCCCCGCGGAGCCGCGCCCGGGGCGGCTCAGTCTTGGGAGTTCTGCCTCCGCCCTCCCGAAGGCCGTCTCTCTCTTGGAGCAATCCCAGGTGCGCCCTAATCGCTCGCCACGGCGCGCTCTTGGGCTTCGGGGAGACGTCACCGCAGGCGTCCGCGATGACGTAGACCTCGAAGCCCTGGTCCAGCGTGGACAGCGCAGACCGACGATGCATATCGCGAAGGCGAAGCGAAGAGCCTGAGTCATCTGACACCTCGCGGTTTGATTTCGTTGGCGTCAGACGCCCCTGCAAGGCTTGCGAGCTCACCCCCAGGAGCACCGCATGTCCCTGTCTTCTTGCAAGACATTGGTTCTTGTTCCCCTGTTTCTGTGTTTCGCGTGCAGCCCCGAAGTCGAGCCCGTGGAGACGGAGGCACCCGCCGTCGAGGCGTCCCAGTCCTCCGCGCTCACCGTGTATCCCGCTGGCTCCCTGCTGACGGCGCGTTATCAACACACCGCCACGCTGCTCTCCAATGGCAAGGTGCTGGTGGTGGGCGGCGGGACTCCCACGGAGACCGCGACCACGGAGCTGTATGACCCGGCCACCGCCACGTCGAGCGCCGGTCCCTCGCTGAGCTTCGCGCGCCGCTCGCATACCGCCACGCTGTTGCAGGACGGCAGCGTGCTCATCGTGGCCGGCATCGGGCCGAGCGCCATCCTGTCCTCGGTCGAGCGCTATCAGCCCGCCACGAACACCTGGACCACCGTGGCCCCCCTGCCCCGCATCAGCTACGGACACAGCGCCACGCTGCTCTCGGATGGGCGGGTGCTGGTGGTGGGCGGCGTGGGCGGTACGTCGGGCGGCACGTCAGCGCACCTCTACGATCCGGTCGCGAACACCTGGACCGCCACGGGCTCGCTCCCCTCCGCGATGGGCTTCCACTCCGCAGTGCGGCTCGCGGATGGGCGCGTGCTCCTTTCGGGCGGCGGCGCCACCACCAGCCTCGCCCAGCTCTGGACGCCCTCCACGGGCACCTGGACGGTCGTGGCGTCAATGAACTACGCCCGAAGTGACCACACCCTCCACCTGCTCTCCAACGGGAAGGCGCTCGCCGTCGGCACCGAGCAGATGACGGAGGCGTACGACCCGGCCACCAACGTCTGGACGAACACCGGGAACACGGCGGTCCAGCACTTCTCCGCGCCGTCCGTCATGCGCCCCAACGGCACCATCGTCCTGGCAGGTGGCTCCTACAACAACACCACGGTGGAGCTGTACACGCCCTCCACCGGCGCCTGGGGCACGGTGGGGTCGCTCGCGCAGTCGCGCAGGAACCATCCCACTGTCGCGCTGCCGGACGGCCGCGTCCTGTTCCTGGGAGGAACGGGCACCAGCAGCACGGGCTCCATGGTGCCGCTGGCCAGCATCGAGAAGTTCGACCTGTCCCCTCCGCCGTGCACGCCGACGACGTGCGCCGCGCAGGGCAAGAACTGCGGCACCCTCTCCAACGGCTGTGGCGGCACGCTGAGCTGCGGCACCTGTGGCTCGGGGCTGACGTGCACCAACAACGTCTGTGGAACGGGCGCTCCCTCCTCCTGCGCCCATGACGTGTGCACGTCTGGCACCGCGCTGAGCAACAGCTGCGGCACCTGCGCGAACAAGGTGTGCACGATCGATCCGTTCTGCTGCAACTCGGCCTGGGACAGCATCTGTGTCAGCGAGGCCAACAGCAACTGCGTCATCACGCAGCCCGGCTGCGTCGCGCAGTAGCCACGGGGCCCGACGCGTCCGGCCCACTTACGGATGCGTAGGGCCGCTTCACCCCGGGCCTGGAGCCACTGGCGGCACGGCGATGTCCCGTGCCCGCCAACCCCGGTACTGCTCCGAAGCGGATGGTCAATGACATCCCAGACAGCAGCAGCTTCACCTCGGGCTCGTCCTTCACCTCGTGCGGCACGACCTGCCATTCGCCGTACCGGGTCACCAGCACGTACGGCTCCTACAACTGCAGCAAGACCCTTCCGTACCTGAGCGGCAACAACACCGTCATCTGCACCCTGTGATCGACCGCGTGCGAAGGTGAGCTGACCTTCGTGGGGCGGCCACGCCTGGCATTGAAGTCCGCCATCCCCTCCCCCGCGCGTCAATGCCTTCCTCCGCGGGAACCCTGGCGCTGCTGGGCTGGGCGCTGTCGCTGGGGCTCGCCCTGGTCCTGCTGCGGCCGGGCCTGGAGACGGGCCCGTTGGTCTCCTCCGACTCCGCCATCCCGGTGTTGATGGCACGGGCAGCCCGGGTGGACCTCTTCCACGCGTACTACCTGGGACAGGACCGCTTCGGGGCATGGCCCTTCCTTCTCGCGCGGCTCGTGGGCGGACAGGACTGGTCCGCCGAGGAACTCCAGGCGCTGAGTATAGGTATGAGTGTTCGGGTAGCGGATGCAGCCCCTCCAGCTACACGGAGACGCAGAGCTGCGGCGGGGCCCCCGTCAACTGCCCCGGACCCCAGTACGGCGCCTGGAGCAGCTGCATCCGCAGCACCACCTGTGGCCCAGGCTACCAGGTCCGCGACGTCACCACCTACAGCTTAAGCGGAGGGGATGCCAGCCCAGTACCTGTCAGGACTACGCGGAGTGCCCGGGCAACCCCTGCCCCTTCGGCAGAGAGTGCGGCTGCGGTGGTGATGCCTACCTCAGTCCCTTCGAGTTCTGCCCGTAACGAGGCCTGAATCGTCCCACGTGGGCCTCGTGACGCGTTGTCGTCAGGAGGCCCCGTCGCTTGATTTCGCCACCCCGCCAGTAGAGCATTTCCTCGTGGCGCGTCTGTCGTCAGCTCCCAGGAATCTGAATGTACAACTTGCTCGTGGTCGCTCTTGCGGGTGAATGGGATTCGCCCTCAAGGACCTATACATGCGAACGAAGTCGCTTTCTTGAATACACGGAAGAGTACATCAGCGCTCAGTTCAAGAAACTCGATCCCGAGGCAGTCGCCAAGCTGTGTTCGTATCCGACGCTCTTTGCATACGAGGAGAAGGTCGACCTTCCCGCGAGGCTTGGCCGAATCACGAGGATCGCCGCCAGTCCCGGTGGAGTTACTTTCACATACCAGATCGACCCACAGGCCCCTTCTCTCAGTCGTGATGACCTGGTGGAAAACAGGGTCGGACTGGGAATCGGGCACGCCTTTGAGTTGAACCGTACCCATTGGGCCGTCAAGGACGTTGACCTCCTGGCGGCCATGCAGATCGTCCCCGCTCACCTGCGGCATCTGAACCTTATTCCCAATGCCAATTCGCTGGCGCTTGCGGCTGCCCGCTCCATTCTTGACGCCGCGATGCCATTCAACGTGAACATTGGGGGAGTGGAGATCCAGATCACTCCGACCCGAATGTTCAACGGCCCCTGGCCCGGCAACGTCTGGGGACTCGATGAGAAACGCGACGGGCCCTGGCCCCAGTCTCTTCTCCTCGACTGTGACTGGTCGACAGGTCACACTCAAATCTTCGTGGTGGCTCGACTGGCTGCGGGAACGCCATACGGAGGGCTGGTTTCAATCCTGTTCAGCATTCCCGGCACCTCTCAGCAACTGGTATGGGTGAACGTGGCCGCCCACTTGCGGGAAGGTGTTGGCTCCGAGGTCGAATACTCCGCCCTCGCCAGTCTCATCAATCGCATCCCGGACGATCCCCAGGAGCAGCAGCGCCGGCTGTGGCGTATCAGCACCATCAAGGCCCTGTTTCGGGACTCTGGATTGCCTCGTGCCTCGGAGTCGAGCCTCGATGCATTTAGGATCCAGCTGCCCGGCGGGCAGATCGTGCCCTCACCCGACGTCGTCTTCCGTCGGCTCGCCCATCTGGCCCTCCTCAAGTTGCCGTTCCTCGCGAAGAACCTGCCTGACGTAATTGAAGGCCAGCCCTACCTCGACCCTGAGAGCCCTCGTTGGGTGCCACTGGGGATGCCTGGCGACATAACGGTCGTGGACGAAGCACCGCCGGAACTGGCGGGAGAGGACGTCGGGCCTGAAGGCCCCGTCTCTCCCCTGCCAGCCGATCCGCAGCGCTGGTTGGATTCCGGGCTCGACCTGCAACTGGTGCACCTCCAGACGTTGATCCAGAAGCACCAACTGCGGGTTCCGGAGTCACTGGTCGCCCAGCTTTGCGCCGCGCTTCGCTCCGGAAAGCACCTGCTGCTGGTGGGGCCTCCCGGCACCGGCAAGACGGAGCTCGCGACGGCGGTCGTGGAGAGCGCCCGGGACGCGGGCTATTGCCATGGGGCCTTCGTGGCCACGGCCTCCGCGGACTGGAGCACATTCGACACCATCGGTGGCTACGCGATGGGCAAGGACGGCCAATTCGCATTCAGGCCGGGTGTGTTCCTGCGCGCGCTCGATCAGCGGAAGTGGCTCCTCCTGGATGAAATCAACCGCGCGGACATCGACCGGTCCTTCGGGGAGCTGATGACCGTCCTGTCGGGTGGGCGGACGGATACGCCCTTCACGCAGCCGAACGGTCTCACCATCTCCATTGGCCCAGGGGAGGGCGACTCCCACAGGATGCCTCCCACCTTCCGCGTCCTCGCGACCATGAACACCTGGGACAAGACGTCGTTGTTCCGCCTGTCCTATGCCGTTCAGCGCCGCTTCGCGGTCGTGTTCATGGGGCCGCCCCCCGACAGCGTCTATGCCCAGCTCCTGGATGACCATGCCGGATCGGAAGGCACCGCCCTCCCACCGCTTCCGGCCGAAGCCCTCGAGCGAATGAAGCGCCTCTTCCGCGTCGCGGGGTTGCTCACCCAGCGCGCGCTGGGGCCCGCCGTCGCCATCGACATGGTCCGCTACCAACGGCACCGTGACGCAGCGGGGACTGGCTTCGCGGAGGCCCTTGCCCTCTTCCTGCTGCCGCAGCTGGAAGGCCTCGACACCGACAAGGCCCTCGAGGTCTTCCGCCTCCTTCACGAGAACACCCGGGACTGGGCTCCGCCTGATGCCCTCGCGGAGCTCCGCGCTCGGTTCCAGGACCTGTTCCCGTCCGCGACCCTTCCTCCGGCATGAGCACCTGGGAAGAGGAGCTGAAGAAGTACTTTCCGGGATACCTGCTTCCCTCGGCGGGACATCATGCCCTTACGCGGGAGGCCGCCTCACGGTTCCTCGACCGGATCACGGGCAAGAGCGACACACTGAAGCTCCTGCTCGCCGCGAGCGCGCTCGCTCCCGTCGCAAAGGAGGTGCGCGAGTTCTCCAGGGAGCTTCCCGCTGTGGCGCGCGTCCTCCCTTCGCGCACGGAGATGGAGCAGGTGGATAGTGCCGGTCAGATCCGGGGGCGCCTGGATGTGCCCGGGACGTTCCGGAAGAACCTAGCGGGAGGTCCACCGCGCATCGTCTCCCGTATCCGCACGCGTGACTTCGACCTGCCCGAGAACGCCCTGCTCGTCGACGTGGCCCGCCGGTTGACGCAGGTCCTGGCGCGGCTGGAGGACAGCGGTGCATTCGCTAAGGACACGAAACGGGGCTGGGCCCAAGGCTTTCGGGGGTCTTCCGACCGGATCCGGCACACCCTGGATTCGAGCTTGCTACGGGAGGTCTCGCCGCAGTCCATCGAAGCCCGGCATGAACAGGCCGCACGAACGGCGCTCCATCCCGCCTACAAGCTCGCGCTCCGGCTCCACGAGTCCATGAAGGACATCGAATCGAGCGCGTCCGTTGATCTCCACGGCCTAGTGGCGGCGGGGGCACTTCTTCCCCTGGAGGAATCGGTTCGCTTCGAGCTCGCGGTCCTGATCCGGCTGGGCCGTGAGATTGAAGCGGCACTGGGCCCGGAGAACCTCACGGTCAGTCGCGCGTTGATCGAGAAGGACCGCAGTCACGTCTTCGAGTTCTCCGCCAACGGCAACAGCCTCCGCATCCACTACAACCACGCGATCTTCAATGAATTGGGGGCCCGGGATCGGGGCATCCAGCACTACTTCGGAGAGCAGGGGCGCTTCCGCCCGGACATCACGCTGGAGCTGCTGCGCGCTGGCCAGCGCGTCCGAGCCGTGATTGTCGAGGTGAAGTACTCGGACAAGATGGACTATCTCAAGCAGGGCTATCAGCAGGCGCTGCTCTACCGCGCGGAGTACGCTAAAGACCTGTCCGGCTGGCCCAAGGCCATCCTCGTGGTGTCGAGTGAAGGTGCCATCGTCGGCGCTCCTCGGCGCGAGGACGACGTCGTCGCGGTGGGCTGGAGCCAGTGGGTCCCGAGGGCCGTCCTGGAGGGACTGATCGACGGCTTTGCCAATCCGAACCCTTGAGCAAGCCCCTCCCACTCACGGCGCGGCTCTCTGGGGCTGAGCGAAGGACATCCCATTGCCCACCTGACTGACTTCAATCCCATTGAGCTGTGATGGAGGGGCGCCGGGGGACGGCGAAGTCGCTGACGTCGGGCACAGGCCACTCCAGCAAGGCTTGCGTTCCGGTCCGCGCCTCGAAGCGACGGGTGAATTCCTTCAGTGGCTCCGCGGTGAACTGCTCGCGGGGAAATCCCCGTCGCATGGATGGCTCGCTCGATGGCCTCGGGGACGCCCTCCACTTCGGCGAGCAGGTCCATGCATGGCAACTGCTTGAATCGAAGGGTGGCATTGCCGAGCACGTGCCAGGCGACCTCCCTCGCGATGCACTCGCTCTTCGCGAAGCCCGTGCGCTCGAGAATCTCCTGCAGCGTCGCTTCATCCTCCACGCGGGTGTTCAACTCCTCTCGGAATATAGGAAGGATGGAATGCCTGTTGAGGGGTGGCGTGCTGGAGCGCCGGGGCCGAGGAGGGCTGCTGACAGGGGCCGCCCGAGCAGCGCACCCGGTCGGTTGAGAAGCCGCTTGAGCCCCTTGAGGGACACGCCTGCCCAGCTCGCCCTCCCATGAGGTGCGCGGCAGAAGCCTGGGCCTGTTGGCGCTGGGGCTGCGTAAGCCTCAACACACTGCGGCCTGGGGTGGCCCTCACGCCGGGGCCAGGCTCGCACCGGCCGCAGCAATCCCAGGTACTCCAAAATCGCTCGCACCCCTGCGGCTTGCTTCACGTATGCCAAGACCCGCCGCCTGCCTCCACACCTCACACAGACGAACATGTCGAAGTCGAACGTCCTCCTGAGCAACCCCTCCCAGTCCACTCGCGGCCTCCTCCTCTTCTGCTTGGGGGACCAAAAATGGCCGCAGTTGCGCGCCTGGAGCGAAGACGCCGTGGAACCTCGTGAGGTTTGTCCGAGGCGCAGGCGCCAGCGACGCCACACGCCGTAAAAGTCCCAGCCCGGCAAAGAGCGGGCGCGTGGTGCCGTCCGGCAGCGGGCGCTTCATCCGCCAGGCGATGCAGCCATCCTGCACTCGTGACAACCGCTCCAGCCCCAGCGCGCCCCGTAGCGGCATCGCCGCTCCAGGCCCTGCCTGCTGCGGGGTGCCGTCCTCCTCCTGAACGCCGGGGAACGGCGCTGAGAGGGGTCTCCCAGGGCAACAGGATTCACCGGAGAATGAACGCCCAGGGTGCTCTCCCTGCACCCTGGGCCATCCACTCGCCCGGTCGGGACTACGCCTTCCGGAGCCCCAGGACTTCGCCATAACCGCCGGGGATGAAGAACTCGTGCGCCTCCATGCCCAGGATGCGCAGCGCGGTCGTCACCGCGTCCGCGGAGCGGGGCACGCGCTTCGAGGCCTGGCCGTTCTCCTCGATGATGTCCACCGGGACTCCGAGCCCTCGCGTCGTGTACGAGCCCACCTGCCGGTTCCCCGCCACGTTCCCGCCCGCGAAGCAGATGGACGTGTAGGGGTGGTGATCGTCCGGCAGGTAGTAGCTGCCGTCGCTGCTCCGCGAGGCCCAGCTCCGGCCGAACTCGCTCATCACCAGCACGAGCGTGTCGTCGAGCAGCGTCTTGCCGGGCTTGCCGGGCGCGGGCGCGGCCTTGAGCTCGCCGAGGAAGCGCGCGACGTTGTCCATCATCCCGCGGCCGTGCGCGCAGCTGTAGCCATGGCCCAGGCCGCTGTGCGTGTCGAAGTCCTGCTGCAGCGAGACGTGCACCGAGGTGCAGAGGTCCGCCTTGAGCAGGCGCAGCGCCATGTCCATGCGCGCGTCGAGCCCCGTGAGGTGGAAGTTCGCGAGGCCGAAGGAGTACGTGAACGACTGGTTGGACAGGTAGCTCGACAGGTACGCGGGGCGGTTCGAGGTCATCATCTCGATGCCCTGGGTCTTCTCCAGCACGGACACGACGTCCGTCGCAAGCACGCGCGACACCGACGACAGCGAGCCGTGCAGCCCCTCCAGGTAGTTGTCCACCTTCGCCGTCGAGCGGCCCAGGAGCTGCTGGGCGCGCGTCAGCGAGAAGCGCTCGATGGCCGTCGTCTTCAGGTTGCCCCCGGTGGGCTTCCCGCGCGCGTCCAGCTCGGGCGCCTCGGTGCGCGCGTCGAGCCCCGTCCACCACGCGTTGTCCGAGGGCTTCGCCGAGAGCATCGGCTTGAGCGCCTCGATGGATGGCACGCGCAGGGGCGAGGCGTGGGAGGGCAGCCCCATGCCCACCGGCATGCCGCGCTCTCCGGTGACGACGACGAAGGGCAGCGGCCGGCTCTCGCGGTACTTCTCGTACAGGTGGTTCGCGATGACCGAGTGCACGGCGGGCGCCCGGTAGTCCGCGCCCGCGACACCGCACATCGCGGAGATGAACGCGCTCGAGTGGTCGTTGGTGCCCTGGTCGATGCCGTGCAGCACGCTGAGCTGATCCGCCAGCGCGAAGTGCTGGTAGCCGTACATGAGCGGGCTGTAGCTGCCGCGCGCGGCCGGGTCGGCGGGGTTCCACGACTGCCACGTCCGCAGCGGCTTGTAGGAGCCGTTCGGAGGCGCGAGGTTCACCAGCTGGTTCGCCTGGAAGAAGACGGGCTCGCCGCTGTGGTTGGAGGGCGTGGGGACGCAGAGCGGGATGTCCGCGTCCTCCATCGGGGTGAAGTAGTACGCCGGCCGGTAGCCGCCGGGGATGTAGAGCACCACGAGGCGCGAGGGGACGTCGACGTCCGCGGCGTGCGCGGTGCTCGAACCGAGGAGCCCCGCGCGCTCGAGGAGCGCGAGCTGTCCCGCGCCGAGGGCCCACTTGAGCAGGGTGCGACGAGAGGTGTTCGGCATGGTGTCCTCGCTCAGTAGGTGATCCACATCGGGTGACGGATGAGCGCCGCGCAGACGCCAATCCAGGCGAGGCGCGTGTTCTGCGCCTCCAGCGGCAGGTAGACCTGCTCGTACAGCACCTTGGCCTCCGCGTCCGAGGGCGGCTGGCCGAGCATGCGCAGGTAGAGCGAGCCCAGGTTCTTCCGCACCGCGTCCGGGTTGCTCCTGGAGGTGTCGGCGAGCGTCACGTAGCGCAGCACCGCCGGGTTGTTCTTCTTGTCCACGGCGCGCGCGCACCACGCCTGGGACATCTGCACCAGCGTCTGCGCGGCGGACGGACCGAAGCCCACGTCCCGCTTGCGGTACAGGAGCGAATTGCCGCCGCCGAGCGCCTCGAAGCGCTCGACGCTGCGCGAGTCGGAGACGTACTCGCCCGAGATGCCGGGGGCCCAGTCCCCGGGCCAGATGAAGAACTTGCCACCGTTCGCCACGTACGGCTTGTTGCGCCAGTTGGGGTCGGTGGTGCTGACGAAGTCCTCGAGGGTGAGCCCGAGCTGATCCATCAGGCTGAGGATCATCTCCTCGGCGGTGAGCCGGCGGACGCTGAACTCCCCGGCCACGGGGGCCTCCAGTTGCGCGGGCGTGGCCGGCAGGTTGCGAATCCAGTCCTCCACCTGCGCGATGGTCAGCGTGACGCGGCCGCTGCTGACGAGCTCGTTGTACGGCTGCCCGGGCGGCATCTGGGGATAGCTGCCGGGGGCCACGCCGTTCAGCAGCTGGATGAGCATGCTGTTCCCGGGGTCGCCGCGCTTCACGTACTTCTCGTTGTAGACGAGCCCGTTCTCGAAGGCGGTGAGCGAGGCGAAGAAGGGCTTGTTGCCGGTGAGGTGGCAGCCCTGGCACGCGGGCGCGAGCGCGAGACGGATCTCGTCGTTCTTGCTCACGGCCGCGCAGCTGTCGCCGCCCGGGTCCTCCGCGGAGTCACCGGGAGCGTCCCAGATCTTCCCGTCGCAGCTCACGGCGAGGAGCGCGACCGCGGCCAGCGCGGCGCCCCTCAGGGTCGAACGCAACGTGTTCATCACAGGCCCCTCCGCAGCTCGGGCTGTTCGAAGAGGTATCGGAGGAAGGGTTTCAGCTTCCGGTCGCCCGCGACGAACTCCCGCGCGAGCTTGTCGATGAAGCCCTTCTCCGTGGCCGGGTTCAGGTCGCGGCCGATGAACATCGAATACATCTTGCGCGCGACGCAGCGGTCGAACTCGCCGGAGCGCACGACGAGCTTCCCGAAGCCGAGCGGCCCCATGGTGCCGTCGCCGTGCTCGCCGAGCAGCGTGTACGTGTCCGGCATCGTGTCGAGCAGCACCGCCTCGGGGTTGGCCTTCACCTGCTCGGGGGTGACGGGCGTGAGGAGGGTGTTGGGGACGAACGCGTTCTTCCAGCGGTAACCCGGCGAGGTGCCGGTGTACGGGTACTGCCCGGACAGCCACTCCTTGGTGATGCGGTAGCGGCCCACGCCCGGCATGAAGGGCCACGGGACGTAGAAGCTCTGGGCCGGGTTGAAGTCCCAGCGCTTGAAGGAGATGGCCGCGGGGTCGAGCGTCCGGTGGCAGTGCAGGCACGTGCCGCCGGTGCCGGGGTCCACCTCCAGGGGCGGGAAGTGCACGTCCGCGGGCGGTGGCGAGAAGCTCTGGCAGGCGAACATCTCAAGGAAGCGCGCGGCCCGGACGCGCTCGCGCGGGAAGGACGACAGCGAGCCGATCATGGTGAGCACGCCCGCGGTAGGGAGGCCCTGGGGCGCGTCGGTCGTGGTGCGTGGGTCGAAGCGGTAGGTGCGATCGATGCTGCCGGAGCGCGCCCGGTCCGGGGTGAGCGCGAGGTGGAAGGGCTCCAGGTCCTCGACCACGAACTCGCGCCACGCCTGCGGATCATTCGGCGTGGGGTGCAGCGGGTCGCGCGGCGCGTTGTCCGCGTCGGGGCGCCACCACGTGGTGTTCTTGTCCAGCGCGCTGTTGCCCATCTGCCGGCCGAAGCGCACGTACAGCGCGCGCAGCCAGTTGGTGCCGACCGAGTAGTTTCCGAGGATGAGGTCCGAGAGCGGCCGGTCATGCCACGCGAGGTGCGCGAAGAGGCGCGCGGGCTCCTCGTAGGGGTGCCGGCGCTGCATGCCGAAGTCGTGGTTGCTGTTGCCCTGGAGGCCGTAGAGCGGGCTGCACCACACCAGGTTCGGGCCGCAGCCGCACGCGGGGGGCAGCATGGGGTCGTAGTAGCCGCCGTTCGCGAGGCCGCAGTCGACCGGCTGGCCCTTGCTGTCGGTGACCTGGGTGACGTCGGAGCCGGCCTTGCCGAGCACGGTGACGGTCGTGCCCGGCGCCCACCAGGGCTCCACCTGGTGCACCTCGGGCACGGCGGGGTTGCCGTCGGCGTCCTGGTCCTGGCACTGCCTGGCCGGGTCCTTCGAATCGCCGAACTCGTGCACGGCGTAGTACGCGCCCGGGTGCGCGGTGTTGGCGGCGCACTTGAAGAGGTGGCCGGACATGTCGCCCTGGTAGGCGTCACCCGCCGCGCCGGTGGTGTATGCGCCCACCGCGAGCCACTCGTGGCCGAAGTTCACCATCCGCTCGTAGAACTTCGGCGAGGTGAGCGCGGCCTCGAGCGTGGAGCGCAGGATGGAGTCCCGCGCCTCGGGCGTGGTCGCGGCCGCCATCGCCTCGTACTGCTCGGCGGTGGGCGTCGTCCCCGTGAGACCGAGGACGAGGCGGCGCAAGACCCGCGTGCCGCTCATCTGATCATTGAGAGGGACGGCGGGGGGAGGTGCGTCGGGGCCACATTGTTGTGCGTGCGCGTCGACTCCGGTGAGCCCGGACGCCGCGAAGAGCACAGCCAGCAGGGCCGCGCGCTTCAAGTGCAAGTGCCAGTGCATATGCACGAACAATACACCGGGCGCATGACTCCATGAAACGGAAGCGAGATCCGGGCTACGGGTGGTGCTTGAGCGGCCTCAGCAGCTGCAGCGTGGCCACGGTCGTGAGTGATAGGACCACCCCGAGCCAATAGAGCCGGTAGGCGACAGCGGCCCCGACCGCGGCGGTGATCCAGATGCTCACGGCGGTCGCGATCCCCTGGATCTCTCCCCTGCCCTTGACGATGACACCGCCGCCGATGAAACCGATGCCGCTCAACACCGCCTGAAAGACATAGCCCTGAGCGCGCGCCTCGTCGGGGAAGGCCTGCTGCCCGATGAGCAGGAATGCACACGCTCCCATGGCGACGAGCGGGAACGTGCGCAGTCCGGGCGAGAGCGCCCGGTGATCCCGTTCCCAACCCACGGGCAAGCCCAGCGCGAAGGCCACCGCCAGGCGAACCAACATGCTCACATCCAGGCCGAGCCCTTCCACCGTGGAACCTCAGTCCTGATGGAGCTGTTCCTCGAGCAGCTCCGTCATGCTGCGTGGCGCGGCCTCTCGGAGCTCGAACTCCACCCGGTCGATGACCCCGTTGAAGCGGAAGGGCAAACGGTCGCGGTAGCCGGGCCAGACCGGGGAGAGCGTGTCCTCTCCGATATCGAGCGTCTCGCCGAGGCCGAAGTACCCGGGCACCTGTCTGGCGATCCGCCCCTCCCCCACCACGGTGCCGTCGCAGAGGAGCCGCACCATGGCGGGCCCTCCGGGTGTCCCCGGCGTCTCGCAGGTGAACTCCATCCGGAGCTCGGCATCACCGCCAGGGAGTGCTGTCCCGGAGAGGACGTCGAAGCGCTCGAACCCGAACCAGTTGTAGTGGTAGCGCATCCGCCCGTCCTCCACGAACAGGCTCCACCCCGCGGTATCTCCTCCCAGGCACACCAGTACGCCCTCGGCGCCACTCTCGGGAAGCCTCGCGTGAAGGGTGATGGTGTGGTCGACGTTCGCCAGCTTGGGGCCGCTGCTCTCCGGGAGCCTCACCAGGCCCGAGGGAAGGAGCAGCCGCCTGCGGCCGGCGAAGAAGCCCGGCCTCAAGCTCACATCCGCGCGCTCCGCGAAGCGATCATCCAGCGGGAACACGTCGTGCTTCGCCGCCTCCAGCAGGAACAGGTCCTGAAGCTCGCGCAGCTTCTGGGGATGGCGGGCCGCCAGGTCCTCGGACTGACTGAAGTCCTCATCCAGGTGGTACAGCTCCCAGGTGTCCTCCTCGAAGCGGGCACTGCCCCGGGTGACCCAGGGGAGCCGCCCGTGCCGGCAGCAGGCAATCCAACCGTCGTGATAGAGCGCGCGGTTGCCCAGCATCTCGAAGTACTGCGTGGTGCGCGGGCTCTTCGCCTCCGCGTTGGCCCGGTCGAAGGTGTACGCCATGCTCACGCCTTCGATGGGCTTTTGCGGCACGCCATCCACGCTGACCGGCTCGCGGATTCCCACGGCCTCCAGGAGCGTGGGGACGACGTCGATGACGTGATGGAATTGGAAGCGCTTCTGGCCCTTGTCGGCGATCCACGCGGGCCAGCTCACGATCATCCCGTTGCGGGTGCCCCCGAAATGGGACGCCACCTGTTTCATCCATTGGAACGGGGTGTCCCCGGCCCAGGCCCATCCCACCGCGTAATGCGGCGTGGTTCCCGGCAGCCCCCACTCCCCCATCCGCGCGAGGCTCGCTTCGATGGGCGGTTCAATGCCTTGCATGCTGGCGGTCTCGTTGGGGGTCCCCGTCAGCGACCCCTCCGCGCTCGAGCCGTTGTCGCCGAGGATGTAGAGGAAGAGCGTGTTCTCGAACTCGCCCAGCTCCTCGAGCGCTTGGACCAGCCGGCCCACTTCGTGGTCGCAGTGCTCCAGGTAGTCCGCGTAGTTCTCCGCCTGGACGCGGAGCAGCGCCTGCGCCTGGGCATCGAGGCTGTCCCAGGCCGGTATCTCATCCGGCCTTGAGGTCAGCCTCGTGCCCGGGGCGATGACGCCCATTTCGAGCTGTCGCTGGTGGACGACTTCGCGGTAGCGGTCCCAGCCCATGTCGAAGCGGCCGGCATTCCGCCCGCGCCAGTCGAGAGGCGGCTGGTGCGGGCCGTGCGCCGCGGCGGGGGCGAAGTGCACGAAGAACGGTCTCTCCGGAGCGATGGCCTTCTGCGTTCGCATCCAGGCGATGCAGTCGTTCGCGAGGTCCCGGGTGAGCTGGTAGCCCTGCTCCGGCGTGCCCGTGGGATTGACGGGCGTCGTGTTCCGGTAGAGCGCTGGATAGAACTGATCCGTCCCTCCGCCGAGGAACCCGTAGAAGTAGTCGAAGCCGCGCCGGGTGGGCCAGTGCGTGAAGGGCCCCGCGGCGGAGGCCTGGTTCAGCGGAGTGGTGTGGTTCTTTCCCCACCAACCGGTGGCGTAGCCGTTGGGGGCAAGCAGCTCCGCGATGGTCGCGCAGCTCCGCGAGAGGATTCCGCTGTAGCCCGGATAGCCGGTGGCCATCTCCCCCACCACCCCGAAGGACGCCGAGTGGTGATTGCGGCCGGTGAGCAGCGCCGCCCGGGTGGGCGCGCAGAGCGCGGTGGTGTGGAACTGGCAGTAGGTGAGGCCCTGCTTCGCCAGCCGCTCCGAGGTGGGCATGCGCACGAGCCCGCCGTAGCTGCTCGGCCACCCGTAGCCCACGTCGTCCAGCAGCACGAGCACGATGTTCGGCGCGCCCGGCGGCGCCTTCTGGAAGCCGGGGGAGTCGGGTTGCGAATCCCTCCAGGTCATTCCAATCCTTGCATTCGGGAAGCGGTGCTCGGGCCTCGGGTATGTGTCCCGTTCAATCCGCCTTGGAGCCCGCCCCTTCTTCCTCGCCATCGTCGCGCGCCTCCTCCTGAGAGATGAGGACGACGAACAGGACTGCAAGCCACGGGTCCGGCCCGGCCATCCGCCTGTGTGACGCTCACGCGGGGCGCGCAGGCGAGTCCTTGCCCGGCGGCCTGGTCGCGCGGCCGTCCCGGAGACCTTGCGGTTTCATACGGGCACCGTGACCTTCAACGCATGGGGGTTGGACTCCTTCAGGCGCTGGCAAGCATCGGGATCCTGGTGTTCTCCGTTTGCACCATGCTCACCGTCGGACTGAGCCATACGCTTCGCGAGCTGTTGGGCCCGCTGCGCGACTCGCGTGGGCTCATGCGTGCGCTGCTGGCGAACTTCGTCCTCGTCCCACTGCTCGCGTATGGCGTGGTGCAGGTGCTTCCCCTGGACAGGTCCTACGCCACCGGCGTCATGCTCATCGGCACAGGGGCGGGGGCGCTCTTCCTCGTGAGGCTCACCGCGGTCGCGGGCGGCAACATGCCGTTGAGCGCGTCACTGACGGTGCTCCTCATGCTGGCCACCGTCCTCTACATGCCCCTGATGGTTCCACGGATGGTACCGGACGTGAGCGTGCGTCCGGCGGCCATCGCGCTGCCACTGCTGTGGACGATGATTCTCCCTTTGGGCGCGGGGCTCTACGTCCGGGCCCGGCACCCGACGCTGGCGCAACGGCTGCGGCCCGGGTTGGGCAAGCTCGCCTTGGTGGCGTTGGCCGTGCTGATCGCCGCGACCCTCGTGGCCAACTTCGGGGGCGTCGTGCGCATCATCCGCACAGGTGCCATCCTCGCTCCGCTGATCCTGATTCCGGGCGCCTTCGGCGTCGGCTGGGTCCTTGGCCGTGAGTACCGCGGAGGACATGTGGTGTTGGGTCTGGGCACCGGACAACGCAACATCGCCGCGGCGATGGTGGTGGCCACCCAGGGGATGGGGAATCAGGACGCCGAAGTGATGGTCGTCGTCTCCTCGCTGGTCGGGTTCGCGGTCCTCTTCCCGATTGCGTGGCTCCTCGCGCGACGCAGCCGCGTCAGGGTTTTGCGCCGGGCACCTGTAACGTAGGGCACGGCTCACCGATGCGACACGGATAGCGTGTAGGCGAGCAGCGCGACTCCCGCCAGCACCTGGAAGCCGAGGATGATGCGCGTGGGCTCGATGACGGGCTGCCACGACACCCTGTCTCCTCGAATGACGAAGGCACCGGCCGGGCGCGCGCTCAGTCCAAAGCCGGTGCCTTCCCCATGTCCCTTGCCTTCCTTCAAGTCACCCTCACC
>NZ_RAWL01000016.1:0-43934 GCF_003668885.1 Corallococcus sp. AB049A
GGGTCGGGCTCCCCACCGTGCGCGTCCCTACCCTTCCCTATCGCGAGAGGCTGACATGGCCAGGGCCCCCCTGTCCCGCTCCGTCACGCCCGCCTCCCCACCAGGGGGCCGGGTGGCCGTATCTCTCCTGCATATCTCGGCCGAGTAGCTCTCTTGTTCCACGCTCAGGGAACCAAGCGAAAAGAGGAGCCGCATCGTGAGAACCGGCTCGTCATGACGGTGCCTCACGGGTTTCATTGTCGCACCAGGACACGCGACGTACGTTGGATGGAATCGGACCAGAGGTTCCGGGTGGTTCGGCTCGCCTGGGACGGCAGCGGCGAGACGGCGGCTCGGTCGACGTCTTGGGAGAAGGCATGGATACGCTGACCCCTCAGGAGCGCAGCGAGCGCATGTCTCGCGTGAAGGGACGGAACACAAAGCCCGAACTTGTCGTCCGCCGCATGGTGACCGCGCTCGGACACCGTTACCGCCTCCACTACGGCAAGGTGCCAGGGAAGCCCGACCTCGCGTTTCCCGGTCGACGCAAGGCCATCTTCGTGCACGGTTGCTTCTGGCACCGGCATCCAGATCCCACATGCCCCCTCGCACGCCTTCCCAAGTCCCGCCTTGATTTCTGGCTCCCCAAGCTAGAAGCGAACCGGGAACGCGATCTGGCGAAGCGCGCGCAGCTCGAGGCCCTGGGATGGTCGGTCCTGGAAATCTGGGAGTGTGAGCTCACCCGCGCTCCACTGCGGTTGACCGAACGGATCATGGACTTCCTGGGACCCGCCCCGCGCACCGCGAAGCACGTTCCCCCGGATCAAGCTGAAGCTCCCGCGGCTGGTGCGTGATCCCGGGCTGTAGCACCACGAGCTGGATCACGGCGTGAACACGGGTGCATCAACTGGTGCGCGGAGCGCACTAGTTAATGGCGTGACCTGGGATTTCGCGGTACCACGCCTCATGCATCGCGGGCTTCTTCGTCAGCCCGACCTTGTATGGACCCACGCATGGACTCGATTGAACTGTTCACGGGCGCGGGTGGCCTGGCATTGGGAACGCACCTGGCGGGCTTCCACCATCGTGGTCTGATGGAATGGAACGACGATGCGTGCGACACCCTCAGACGCAACGCGAAGCTGAACGCCCTGCCCGGCATCAGCGGTTGGCGGGTGCATCAGACCGACGTGCGGATGATGTCCTTCGACCTCTTCGGCGAAGTGGACCTCGTCGCGGGTGGCCCGCCGTGTCAGCCCTTCAGCCTTGGCGGTAAGCACCGCGCCCAGGACGACAGCCGCAACATGTTCCCCGAGTTCGTCCGTGCCGTGCGCGAATTGCAGCCTCGCGCGTTCATCCTGGAGAACGTGAAGGGCCTGCTGCGGCAGAGCTTCAGCAACTACTTCGAGTACATCAAGCTTCAGTTGGAGTACCCGACCATCACCAAGCGGCGCGATGAGGAGTGGACCGACCATCGCAACCGCCTGGAAGAGGTGCGGACGAAAGGTCGCAAGCCGGAGTTGAAGTACAACGTGGTCTCCGAATTGCTGAACGCGGCCGACTACGGGATTCCGCAGACCCGCGAACGCGTCTTCGTCGTGGGCTTCCGTGCCGACACCGAGTTGGAGTGGCATTTCCCCGAACCAACCCACAGCCTAGATGCTCTGAAGTGGGAGCAGTTCGTTACCCAGGAGTACTGGAAGCGTCATCGACTCCGCGCGCCACGTAACGAGCCAGTCGCGTTGAAGCTGAAGCTGAAAGACCTAGAAAAGGATGGTCCCCTAAAGACCAAGCCTTGGCGGACGATTCGTGATGCCATCGTTGGGCTCCCCGAGCCGATCGTGGGACGTGATGCCAAAGACTTCAGCAACCACCGCCTTAATCCTGGTGCCAAGGTCTATCCAGGGCACACAGGCAGCCCCATTGATCTTCCATCGAAGACATTGAAGGCCGGCGTTCATGGCGTGCCTGGCGGCGAAAATATAGTGGCGTACCCTGACGGTTTGGTCCGCTACCTCACGGTGAGAGAAGCCGCACGCGTCCAAACCTTCCCTGACACTTGGCTATTCGAAGGCTCCTGGTCAGAAGCGATGCGACAGTTGGGTAACGCAGTTCCCGTCGATCTGGCAGCGGTAATAGCTAGAAGTGTAGCAGCAAAGCTCGCTGCAAAATCTGAACACTTAAAGCTACGTTCAGCTCCTTGACCGCAAGGTTACTCCTACCCCAGCCCCCACCCTGAGCACTCGTCTCAGGTTAAAGCCAGGGTCATTCGCCAAAGAAAAGCATCGGCGCCCCATGGGCGAGCCCTGTCTCCCAACGAGCAGCGCTCGTCGCTAGCAAGCTTTGAAAAGCGCTGCGCCGTCTCATGCCGCAATCGCGTTGGAAGTACGAGACCTTGCGCTGGGTTCTGGGTCACGACTTCCGATGCGCAGTCTTGTACGCTGCGTAATGAGCACGTGACCCTACGGAAGACACTTCACCGGCGACAACCGCATTCATCGAGTCTTGGTGATGGTTTCGCGGCTGCTTCCACTTCAACACGGCCGGTCCCAGCCCTAGCAAGCCAACGCGATTACTATCGGGTCTGCTAGCAGCGCTCCACCACCGCCAAACAAGCGAATCGCGAAAAACATGAATATACCAACGACGTGCAGGACTCCTCCAACAGGGGTATTTTGCCATCGCCGCGAAAGTGGCAATCTACCATTCTCCCTTAAGTTTCCTACGTTCTAGTTCGTTGGAGGCAAAGATGACGACAGCTCCCGTCGAGCCGCGCCTAGCGAAGTTCAATCTCCAGCCGCACCCACGAATTCTTCCAATGCTCGGGGAAATCAATCTTCCTCAGTGGAGATGCATCGCGGAGCTAATTGATAATTCCATCGATGGATTTCTCCGAGCGCAGCGTGAAGGCGCCCCCATTGCTACGCCTGAAATTCACGTCAGCCTTCCAACAGCCAATGCAGCAGGCTCGAAAGTATCAATCCGGGATAACGGCCCCGGCATGTCAGCCACTACTCTTGAAAACGCCGTGAAGGCCGGCTGGACCAGCAACGACCCAATAAACAATCTCGGCCTATTTGGGATGGGATTCAACATCGCAACCGCCAAACTGGGGCGTGTCACCACAGTTTGGACATCGAGACGTACGGACGGCGAGTGGACAGGCCTCCGCATTGATTTCGACGCACTCTCTCGGAACGGGAATTACATCACTGACGCGCTGACGCGCCCAAAGGTCGACCCGCTAGAGCACGGCACCGAGGTGACAATTGAGTCACTAAAGGTCGACCAAAGACAATGGTTCGCAAAGGCAGCAAATCGTTCACAGCTCGTGAAACACCTGGCCGAAGCATATTCAGCAATGCTCCGGCCCGACGGAAAACCCCTTGAGTTTTCTCTTTCCGTCAATTCAGTCAAAGCACTGGGCCATCAACACTGCGTATGGGGCTCAAACGGCAGTCAACTACGGGAGGCAATCCTGCCGCCGCCGCTCGGCACCGTAGCTGCATTTCAGGCAATTAACGTCACCCTGCCATCGCGGCCTTTTTGCCAATCGTGCTGGCAATGGCTAGCCGCAGCGCTGACCGAGTGCCCCGCTTGTGGCACAACAGGTTCAGTCGTCGACCGGACACGACGGGTCCATGGATGGCTCGGTGTTCAACGCTACTTACACGAGACCGAGTTTGGCATCGACTTCCTCCGCAATGGCAGAAAAATCGAAGTACGCAGCAAAGAACTCTTTGACTGGAACGACATCGATGGATCCCCAGTGAAAGAATATCCTATCGATGACCATCGTCGTCTTGGTCGTCTGGTCGGAGAAATTCACATTGATCACTGCCGAGTAAGCTACATGAAGGATCGGTTTGAGCGAACCGATCCTGCCTGGGAGGAGATGACACTACTTGTTAGAGGACAAGGGCCTCTCCGCCCGGAAGTAGCCAGGGACAAAGGCTATGACCCGACGCTCAACACGTCTCCGCTCTTCAAGCTATATCAAGCATTTAGACGTTCCACCCCTTATAAGAAAGTCCCTGGCTGTTACAAAAAACTGCTCCTCGTCCCACCCGATCTCAATGGCCAAGCCATCAAAATGGGGGAGCAGTTCCGCAGCGGAGACCCTGCTTTCGCAACCGATATGAAGTGGTGGGAGCTTGTGGAAGAGGCAGACAATGCCCTACTCAAAGGCGCAACTCCGCCTGCCCTGCCTCCAGATACAACATCCCCCCCTCCAGATGGTTCCCCGGCAAACCCAACTCCACTTCCAGGCTTCGGCGGACCCGCTCCTTCACCAGGAAAAAACGAGCCTCCTCAAGCCCCTCCCAAGGCCCCGCCACCTGCTCCTCGGTTAGCGATTCATGCTCTTTCACAAGAGTACAGAGAGCCCTCCACTGGTCAAACATTCAAAGTTAGCGCATTCGAGGTAACTTCTGCGGATCCAGATCTCATCAACCCCAAACGGCCTTGGAGATTAAAAGCGGATCCGTCCGGCATATTCCTTTTCCTAGTGAACCCAGCTCACAACGTTTTCCAGTCAGCGACCATGACGCCGCTGGATGCATTGCTAACTCAGCTTGCCCAGGCCGTCATGGACCATCAACGCAGCATCAAAGCGGCCGCTGACTTTGATTTAATACTCGCGAATCTGCGTGAAGCCTATGGCTCACCCAATAGGCTTGATCCGGTCGCGCTGTCCCTGAACGCGGTCAATATCCTCGCCACTATCGGTGGCAAAGTATCCAAAGGCCTTGACGCATCGGAGGGTTCGGCTCTCTTCAATGAGCTTTCTGAATCGGACCGGAGCGAAATCATCGCCAAGATGGTTACGCGCCAAGTGAATTCCCCTAAGACCCTTATTGGCGAGGGACGATTCCTTGAGTTCGCCTCGCGGCAAACTCTAATCAAAATTTTCGGTCGATTCCCGGAACTATTTTTTGACGGCCGATGCTGGGACGCGTCGTTTAGTGAACTTGATTTGCCGACAACCGCAGCGACTGAACAAGCTAAAGGTGAGCGGGTACGTTATTACTCGGGCCTTCTCTTAGATGCACTTTGGCTTGCAGAGTGCGATCCTCTGTCGCTGGCGGAAGCGTCGCGGCCACGTTTGCTCCGAAGCGCGCTTGCACTAGAGCTGCTTGCTCCCGATGAGGATTAGATGCTGGACTTATCCAAGGGCTTCCTTGATGAACGCCGGCTGATCAATGGGCCGTGGCAAATGCTCGAACGAGACGTTGCCCGGCTCATGCTCGCGAACGGATTCGACGATGTTCGCATTGTAGCCGGGAGCGGCGATCAAGGTGGCGACGTCTTAGGCATTAAAGCTGAACAGCTATGGGTATTTCAATGCAAACACACCACTACTCAGGCTCCACCCAAGGCGGCACTTACTGAAGTCGCCAACGCTGCACGTCATTACGGCGCTCAAAGGATGGTAGTCGCGGCCTCGCGGCAACCAGGTGATGCATTCCGCGAGGAGCAAGAGCGCTACCGCCAGCTCGGCCTTAACATTGAGGTGGTGGGCCCACGAGAATTGCTGCAGCTTATGGCGGCGACGCCTGAATATGCGTTTCACCAACGGCACCTCAGGAAGTATCAGGAATCTGCGACTGACCTCCTAAGGACAGCCCTGGTTGACCGTGGCAGAGGCCAGCTCGTCATGGCGACTGGCCTGGGTAAGACCATCGTCATGGCGGAGGTGACCGCAGGGCTTCTGAGAGATGGATTGGTTGAGAATGACCGCGTACTTGTTCTCGCGCACACTCGAGATTTAGTTGAGCAACTTCACCGAAGCTTTTGGCTACAACTGCCTCGGTGGGTCCCAACCCATCACTTAAGTGATGGCGAAAAGCCAGCGTTTTGGGAGGGAATCACCTTCGCTACGGTACAGAGCGTAGTCCCACGCCTTGAGAACTTACCGAGGTTCGGCCTTGTAATTATCGACGAGGCGCATCACATAGGAGCTGAGATGTTCCAACGAACTCTCGCCTGTCTTGCCCCGCCAATGATTGGAGGAGCAACAGCAACGCCCTGGCGCGGGGACTCCTATGATCTCGACCAATTGCTCGGCGAGCCCGTTTTTCGCATGGGCATAGCGGAAGGACTCGCAAAGGGTTTTCTCGCGGAAGTAGACTATCGCCTACTCGCGGACAATATTGACTGGAATTTCGTTCAAACACAGTCAAAATATCGATATTCCCTCGCACAGCTCAACCGACGCTTAATCATTCCGACACGAGACGAAGAAGCTGCGCGTCAGATCCGTGCGGCATTTGATCTTGAACGCCGCCGAGCCGGAATCGTCTTCTGTCCAACGATTGAGCATGCTAATAATTTCGTGGCAGCCTTGAGGAAATACGAATTCAAAAGCGAGGTCATCTCCTCCGAAACTCCAGCAAGAGAACGAGATGTTCTCATGTCAAAGTTTCGCACTGGGAAAATCGAAATCCTCGCCACCGTGGACCTTTTCAACGAAGGAGTCGACGTTCCCGATGTAGACTTGGTGGTCTTCATGCGAGCGACTCACAGTCGGCGTATTTTTGTTCAACAGCTAGGCCGTGGACTCCGCATAAGCAAGACCAAGGACAAGGTCATCGTCCTAGACTTCGTGACGGATCTCCGACGTATAGCAGAAGTCTTAGAACTTGACCGCGCAACACGACGTGAGTCGATTGAGCGGCTTAGTCTGGGTGCTCAGTTAATCAATTTCAATGACTACTCAGCTGGCAGTTTCCTACGCGAGTGGGTCCTTGATCAAGCAAACCTACTGAGCCGCGAAGGGAATGCTACGCTTGAACTTCCTGAATTCGATTTTCCAAATCCACTTCCTCCAGGAGGAATCCAGTGACAATTCCTCTCGACGTTAAGACTGAAGTACGCAATCGCGTTTGGGCGCGAGCCGACGAGCTCGATTGGGCTGTACTCCCCATGCCACAACGGGCGGCACAATACGCACTATGGACCGACGATCCTGAAATTGGAGGGATCTTAAGCAGGTACATCGCAAAAGGGAAAGTTCGCGTCTACATTAAAGACACGCTACTCAAATCCTATATTCGGACGCATCATGGTGACGCCAAACGGCCGCTGCGAATCCTCCGAATAAATCCGGACACCCCTATCGTTGAAGAGTTCATCAAGCCTCATGGGCTGGTTCTCGACAATGGATTGACAGTTTGCTGGGCTCGGGCGGCTGACTGGCGTCATGTCTTGATGTCACTCCACGAGCGAACTTTCAACCGCCCCGGGCGAATTGCCCACGGGGCCGTGCTCCTTCAGTCAACCGGGAAATTCGCGGGCCCTGAATTCCGAGCAATGGTTCTCGACGCAGCTCAGAAACTAGGCATTAAGAACCTAGTCTGGGTCTAGTTATTGGTATTCTTGCCTCAGTGCACCGGAGCGGGCTGTGACGTCGGCAGCTCCGGGCGCGCGGGAGGAGGAGGCAGGGCGGGTGCCTGGCGGGGTGCCCTCAGGGCGGGCATGCGCTTGGAGACGTTGTTGGTGATGAGCCGCATGTTCCGGCCGCCCTGGGTGAAGAACGTGTAGCCCCAGTTGAGCATCACGAAGAGGCGGTTGCGGAAGCCGATGAGGTAGGCGATGTGCACTCCCGCCCAGACACACCACGCGGGCAGCCCCTTCATGCGCCACTTGTCGTAGAGCACGCCCACCGCGTAGCCGCGGCCAATCACCGCGAAGCTGCCCTTGTCATGATAGCGGAAGGGCCGCAGCGGCTTGTTCGCCAGGCGGTCACGGAGGGTCTTCGCCACGTGCCGCCCCATCTGCATCGCCGCCGGCGCGATGCCCGGCACGGGCTTGCCGTCCTGCGTCGCCGCCGCCACGTCGCCAATCACATACACGTCGTCCAGGCCCGGCGCCGTCAACTGAGGCGTCACCTGCACACGGCCCGCGCGGTCCAGCGGCACCTCCAGCGAGCGCACCAGCGGAGACGCCGCCACGCCCGCGCCCCACAGCACCGTGCGCGTGGCGATGTGCTCGTCCCCGAACGTGACGCCCGCTTCGTCGATGGCCGTCACCAGCGCGCCGGTGCGCACCTCGACGTGCAGCTTCTCCAGGTCGCGCCTCGCCGCCTCCGACAGCTCCTCCGGGTACGCGCTCAGCACGCGCGGCAGACCCTCCAGCAGGACCACCCGCGCCTGGCGCGTGTCGATGTTCCGGAAGTCCTTGGGCAGCGAGTGCCGCGTCATGTACGCGAGCGCCCCCGCCAGCTCCACGCCCGTGGGCCCCGCGCCGATGATGACGAAGGTCATCCACTCGCGCTGGCGCACCGGGTCCGGCTCGCGCTCCGCCGCCTCGAAGGCCGTGAGGATGCGCTCGCGGATGCGGACCGCGTCCTCCAGCGTCTTCAGGCCCGGCGCCACCTGCGCCCACTCCGGGTGCTTGAAGTACGAGTGCGTCGCGCCCGTGGCCACCACCAGCGAGTCGTAGGCAATCTCCCCGCCCTCCACGACGAGCACCTTGCGGCGCGCGTCCACCGACTTCGCCTCCGCCAGCAGCACCTCCGTGTTGCGCGAGTGCAGCACGCTGCGGATGGGCGCGGAGATGTCCGCGGTGTTCAGCACCGACGTCGCCACCTGGTAGAGCAGCGGCTGGAAGAGGTGGTGGTTGTAGCGGTCCACCACCGTCACCCGCACGTTGTCCGCCTTGCCCAGCGCCTTCGCGGCCTCGAGCCCGCCGAAGCCCGCCCCCACGATGACCACGTGATGCCTGCTGTCCTGATCGCGTTCCATGGCGGGAAGGTGCGGACGCATGACGCGCCCGGCCAGCGCTTGCCTTCCCCCGCCTGCCCGAGGGCCCCCCCGGACGCCCGGCTACCCCACGGGCAGGCCCGCGGGGTCCAGGACACGGGCGCCTCTAGCCCGCCTTCGCGGTGCCCTTCGCCTGGTGCCAGGCCGCGAGCACCTCCTTCTCCCTCTCAGGAGACAGGCCCGAGCGCAGCTGGGCCTGACGGTCCGCCGGCAGCCCGTGGAACCAGGTCAGCGTGTCGCGCACGGTGTCCGCGAGCGGCCGGGTGACGAGCCCCGCCTGCGTGGCGCGCGCGATGCTCACCGCGCCAATGCCGCTCTCCGGCCCGGTGCGCGGCACCCACGCGGGCATGTCCGCGAAGGCCGTCACCTTCTGCGCATCCAGGAAGGCCGTGTCCACCCAGGTGAAGCGCGCGTCGCTCCCGGTGGCCTTCTGGATGTCCTCCAGCATGCCCTTCATGTTCATGGGCTTCAGCGGGCCGGTGACGTTGAAGATGCCCGCGGTGCGGTGCTCCACGTTGCGGATGATGAACGCGGCCAGGTCGCGCGCGTCGATGATCTGCACCGGGTCCTCGCCGTCGCCGGGGGCCAGCACCTCGCCGCCCTTCGCCACGCGCAGCGGCCAGTAGGTGAAGCGGTCGGAGCCGTCATCCGGGCCCACGATGAGGCCGGGGCGGACGTTGAGCGTGCGGCCGGGCAGCGCGGCCTCGGCGGCCTTCTCACAGAGCGCCTTGAGCGGGCCGTAGCTCGTCTCGCCCACCTCCTCCGTCGTCTCGTCCGGAATCGTGCCCACGGCGTCGGACTCGTTGAGGTCCTTCTTCGTCATGTCCTTGTAGACGGACACGCTGGAGACGAAGACGTACTGGCCCACGTTGGGCGCGAGCAGCTCCGCGGACGCCTTCACGATGCGCGGCACGTAGCCGGACGTGTCGATGACCGCGTCCCACTTGCGGCCCTGCAGCGCCTTCAGGCCCTCGCCCTTGTTGGGGTCGCGGTCGCCCTGCAGCTTCTCCACGTCCGGGAAGAGGCCGGGGTTGGACTTGCCGCGGTTGAAGAGCGTGAGCGTGTGGCCGCGCGCCTGCGCCACCTGCACCAGCGCGGGGCCCAGGAACCGGGTGCCGCCCAGGATGAGGATGTTCAGCGGCTTGCCCGGGGCCTCCCCCTTGTCATCACCGGTGGCGGGGCCCGCCTTGGGAGACGATGCACAGCCCAGCACCTGGACCGCGCTCAACGCGGCCGCCGCTTGAATCACGCCTCTTCGGGTCAGCTTCATGCCGTGGTTCCTCCAGGAAGGGTCGTCTGCGTCTGCGGAATGCTTTCAGCGGCGCGCGTGCGCTGCTGGCGCGCCAGGTACAGGGCCACCGCCAGCCACAGCGCGGCCACGGGCACGGCCGCCAAGGACAGGCCCGTCATGCCCAGGCCCAATGCCGTCAAGCCGCCCTGCAGCCACGCGCTCAGCGTGTCGCTGCCGCGGTACACCACCGTGTCGATGAAGCTCTTGGACTTGTAGCGGGCCTCGCGGTCCACCGTGGTGAACAGGATTTCGCGCGACGGGCGCTCCAGCGCGTAGTGGCTCGCGCCCCGCAGCGACTTGACGGCGATGAGCACCGCCAGCACCGGCGCGAACGCCAGCACGCCAAAGCCCACCAGCGTGAGCACCGGCGCCACCGCCATGGCCACGCCCAATCCCAGACGGGAGATGACCCGCCCGGTGACGAGCGTCTGGATGGCCAGCGTCAGCACCTGCACCCAGAAGTCGATGTCCGCGAACGCCGCCGTGCGCGCCGCCGCGTCCTTCGCCAGCGACGCGACCAGCTGCACCTCCTGGTAGTACAGGAACGTGGAGGTCGCCGCGTACAGCAGCACTTGCAGCCCCAGCGCGAGCAGGAACGGCGACGTCACCAGGAGCCGCAGGCCCGCGAGCATCCCGCCGCCCACCGGCCCCTCGCGCGTCGCGGGCTGGTGCTGCACGTCCCTGGCCCAGTGGCCCAGGCGGCCCACGCACTGCGCGCTCACCTCCAGCATCACCGCGGACACGAGGATGAGGTTCACCGGCCCCACCGGCTCGGCGAGTCTGCCCACCAGGAACGGGCCGACAATCATGCCCGTGGTGCCGCCCGCGGCGATGAAGCCGAAGAGCCGCTTGCCCTGGTCGCTGGCGAACACGTCCGCCATGAAGCTCCAGAAGATGGAGACGACGAACAGGTTGTAGACGCTCAGCCAGACGTAGAAGGCGCGCGCCACGGTCTCCTTCGCCACGCCCCACTTGAGCAGCGCGAAGAAGGCCAGCAGGTTCAAGAGGAAGAAGCGGTAGACGCGCGGCACCACCACGCGCCGGGGGTAGCGCGCCACCAGCGCGGAGAAGGCCGGCACCGCCAACAGCATCACCACGAAGGTGACGGTGAAGAGCCAGGGCAGGTGCTTCACGTCGCCCGCGGTGCCCATCTCGTTGCGGATGGGCCGCAGGATGGCGTAGCCGCACATCAGCGTGAAGAAGTAGACGAACGCCCCGAGGACCGCCCCCACCTCCTCGTCCCGGACGTCCACGAAGCGCTTGAGCATGATGGCGGCGCCCTCAACGCCACGGCTGGCAGGCTATTCCCTGCCTGCCAGCCTGTGGAGGAAAGTGGCTACCGGGCCGCGAGGATTTCCCGCACGGTGGCCTCCACGCGGGGCAGCGCCTCTTCGATTTCGGCCACGGAGGTGGCGCCCACGGAGAGGCGGAACCAGCCGGTGTCCTCGGCCAGGCCGAACGCCTGGAAGGGCACCACGGCGAAGCGGGCCTTCTCCAGCAGGCGCTTGCGGATGGCGTCGTTGGTGGCGAGCCCGTCCTTGCCCACCACGTCGAAGCGCACCGTGAGGTAGATGGCGCCCTGCGGCGCGATGGCCTCCACCGGCAGGCCCGCGTCCTTCATGCGCTGGAAGCCCTTGTAGAGGGCCTCCAGGCGCACGTCGACGCGCTGGCGCATCGTCGTCAGGAAGGACTCGGTGGCCTGGGTGTCGTCCAGGTAGCGCGCGGTGGCCAGCTGTTCAGCCTTGGGGGCCCAGGCGCCCACGTGGCCCAGCACGTCGCGCATGCGGGAGATAATGGTGGGCGCGCCCACGCCCCAGCCCACGCGCACGCCGGTGGCGGCGAAGGCCTTGCTGATGCCGTCCACGAACACGGTGTACGGCGCCATCTCCGGCACCAGCGCCACGGGCGTGACGTGCTTCTTGCCGAAGCTCAGCACCCAGTAGATGTGGTCGTACATCAGGATGAGGGGCTTCTGGCCGCGGCCCTCGCGCGCGCGGTTCTCCTCCACGATGCGCTGGCAGATGGCGCGCAGGGCCTCCGGGTCGATCATCGTGCCGGTGGGGTTGAGCGGGCTGCACAGGCACAACAGGCGCGCGGTGGACAGGTGCGGCTCCAGCTGCGCCAGCGTGGGCATGAAGCCCGCTGCCGCGTCCGTCGTGACGACCACGCTCTTCGCGCCCAGCATGTGGGCGTAGTGGTTGTTGTTCCACGACGGGACCGGGTAGATGACGACGTCCCCCGGGTCGAGCACCGCGCGGAAGATGGCGTAGATGACCGGCCGCGCGCCGCCCGCGATGGTGATGCCCTCCAGCGGGTACTTCAGCCCCAGGGAGCGCTCGTAGAAGCGCTGCACGGCCTGGCGCAGGTCCAGCACGCCGTCGGACGGCGGGTAGTTCGTCTCACCGGCCTGGAGCGCGGCGCCAATCTGGTCGCGCAGGCCGTCCGGGATGGGGAACTCCTTCGGGCTGAAGTCCCCCACGGTGAGGTTGCACACCTTGTTGCCCTTGGCCACGAGCTCGCGGATCTCCGCCGCGATGCGGAGGATTTCGCTGCCCACGAGCCCACGCGCCATGGTGCTCACGGTGGTGTCGTCGCGAGAGGGACGCGGGAGGGAGGTCAGGTCGATGGCCATGGTGCGGATCTCTCCAGTGCACGAAGGGGGGCCAGGGGACTGTGGCCGGGCGGACGCTATACGCAACGGCGCGGGTAAGGCGCATCTTCCATGGTCCCGGACCGCTGGGTGTGCAAGGACACGGGGAGTCCCCGGGTGACGGGGTTTGATGGGAGGAACCGGATGCGCCTGCGACAAGGGATGTACGCGCTGGGAATGGCGTTGGGACTGCTGGGCCAGGGCTGCCAGAAGCAGGAGCCCCAGACCGTCCCCATGGACGTGCCGGCCGTGGCCCCGCCGCCCAGCACCGTGCCGCGCGAGGGCCCGGCGGCCACCGCCCCCGTGGTCCATCAGGTGCTGGACGTGAAGCCGGATGCGGGTGGGAACCCCGGGGTCGTGGACGCGGCGTGGAACACCGCGACGGTCCAGAAGCCTCGCAACGAGCCCCCGTCCATCACGCTGCGCTCGGTGCGCACCGGGACGCACGCGGACTACGACCGGACGGTGTTCGAGTTCGAGGGGCCGCGCCTGCCGGGCTACCAGCTGGGATACGTGAAGGCGCCGGTGCAGCAGTGCGGCTCCGGTGACGACGTGAAGATGCCGGGCGAGGCCGTGCTGGAGGTGCGCTTCACGCTGGCTCGGGCCCATGACGACCAGGGGCAGGCCACGGTGGCGCAGCGCTCGCTCAAGCCCGCGCTGCCGTCCGTGCTGGCGCTGGAGCGCGTGTGCGACTTCGAGGGCGAGGTGACGTGGGTGCTGGGCACCGCCCGCCGTGCCCCGTTCCGCGTGCTGGAGCTGTCCAACCCCACGCGCCTCGTGCTGGACGTCCAGCACTGAGGCGCGAGGGAAGCGGCTACGACTTCTTCGGCGGCTGGAGGCGCTTCTTCGCGATGAGCTCGCGCGCCTCCTTCTCCGAGTCCGCGAAGTCCACGTCCACCGTCCACTTGCCGGTGAAGTAGAGCGCGAGCATCAGCGCCTTGGCGCCCGCGCGCTGGAGCGGGCCGGTGCCCAGGTAGACGTGGCCGCGGAACCACTCGGCCTTCGCCTGCGCCACCAGCAGCTCGCGCGATTCCTTCTCGATGCTGGAGGTGGACACGTCGGAGATGACGAAGATGGGTCCGTTCTTCGCCGCCTCCTGGCAGATCTCCAGCACCTTCTTCGAATCCTCCAGCTTCGAGGGCCCGTTGAACTTCAGCACCAACAGGTCCGGCTCCTCGAAGTACGCGCGATGCGCCCCGAACTCCCACTCACGATGTTTCGCCACGCGGTCGTGCCTCGTCCTGATCAAGAATTGCGCAGACCCGATAGCACCGCGAACGGGGATTTCCAAGGAGACTCAGGAGACCCGCTCTGTCCTCACTGACCCGGGTCGAGCACGCGCGCGCCAGGCGGAAGGGGTGACGCCGAAGCGGGTGCGGAAGCGGCGCACGAACTCGGACAGGTCTCCGAAGCCGCATGCGAAGGCGACGTCCGCGATGCGCTGCGTCCCGTCCGTCCGCAGGTGCTCGGCGGCGAGTGTCAGGCGGCGGCCCAGGATGTAGCTGTAGGGACTCTCTCCCACCACCTTGCGGAAGGTGCGCAGCAGGTGGTGGCGGCCCATGCCCAGCTCGCTGGCGAGCGCGCCCAGGGACAGGGGCTCCACGAGCCGGGCCTCCAGCCAGCGCACGGCGTCCGCCATGCGGCGCTCTTCCGTGGCGGTGACGGGGCGGGCGCTGCCTTCATGGATGCCGCTCAGCGCGGCACCCGCCATCCGCAGCGCCAGCTCCTCCGCGCCGCGCGAGCCTGGCTGCTCCGCCAGCGCCTGCACGTCCGCGATGAGCGGTGCGAGCCGCTGGAGGGGAGGCAACCGATGCGTGGGGAAGTCCGTCCGAGTCACCCCGGACAGGTCCCGGGCCACCTCTTCCATGAGCGCGGGCTCGAACGAGAAGGCGACGCAGCGGTCGCCCACGCCGTGCTCATGGCCACAGCAGAAGGACGCCTGCCGTTCCCCGAGCAGCACCGAGCCGGGCGTCAGCAGCACGCGTCCGTTCCGGGAGCGATAGGTGAAGCTGCCGGAGAGCACGGCGGAGACGGACACCGCGGCGTGCTGTTCCTCGAAAATGGGGTCCTTCGGGCCGGAGCGGCAGAGGATCTCCCGCACGCGCCACCCGTCCCCGGAAGCGAGCAGGCGCGCCGAGGTCAGGTCCACTTTCCCCAAGCCGGCCACGGTGCACACCTTCCATCCTGCCCGCATGTCCAAACGGGGTGACGGCATCATGGCGACGGAGGCAACGACAGTCACGCGGGAGCTCATCTGGCGGCGCGTGATGGATGAACTGAGCTTCGAGCATGCACGCATGCGGCGCGGCCCGGAGGGCGTGGAGCTCTCCGGACTGATTCTCGTCGTGGAGGAGGGAGCACCGCTGCGGGCGGAGTACGCCATCGTCTGCGATGGTGCATGGCGCACGCGCCGGGTGCGCGTGACGCAGGCGTGGCGCGGCGAGCACCGGACGCTCACGCTGGAGCATGACGGGGAAGGCCTCTGGCGGAAGAACGGGCAGGTCGCGGAGGAACTGAAGGGCTGCACGGACGTGGACCTGGGCCTGACTCCCGCCACCAACGCGCTGCCCATCCAGCGGCTGCGGATCCAAGAAGGCAGCAGCGTGGAGCTCCGCGCGGCCTGGGTGAAGTTTCCCGCGCTGGAGGTCGTGCCCGCGAGACAGGGCTACACGCGCGTGGGCCCCGCGCGCTACCGCTACGAGAGCCTGGAGAGCGGCTTCAACGCGATGCTGGACGTGGACGCGGACGGGCTGCCCATCGACTACGCCGGCATCTGGCGCAGGGTCGCGGACGGCCCCGCCGCACCGGGGTCCGTGACCCAGGCGTTCGTGGAGGCCCTGGTGAGCCCGGGCCCGTCGAGCGAACTGGGCGACGCGGCGGCCACCTTCGGGTGGTTGGTGGGCGGCTGGGCCGGGACCATCCAGGACCATGACGCGGACGGAAGCGTCCGTGAGAGTCAGGGCGAGTGGTGGTTCCACTGGGTGCTGGACGGACGGGCCCTGCAGGACGTGTTCATCGTGCCTTCGAGGCACGCGCCTCCGCAGTCAGGTCCCGGTGCGAACCAGCGCTACGGCACCACGGTGCGCACGTTCGACCGGGCCGCGGACAAGTGGCAGATCACCTGGGTCAGTCCCACGGGCGGCGCCATCAACCGGCTCGCGGGAGGACGCGACGGGGACCGGCTCGTCCTGCTGGGCGAGCACCACGGGAAGCCCATCCGCTGGAGCTTCTCCGACGTCAGACCGGACCGCTTCACCTGGCGCGGCGAGGTGCAGGAAGCCGACGGTCACTGGAAGCTCCAGTCGCGCTTCGACATGCGGCGCATCGCCTGAGCCTCCAGCCACGAGCGTTCAAAACCTGTCCGACTGTCGGACAGGTTTTTCGGCACGCTGCACCGGAGGTCATTCACTTCGCAGCCGGGCAGCGGCGGCGTCCAGCCGGGTCAGCAGGTCCGCGTGGCGGGTTCGTGACTCGGATCCGCCCGCGCGCAGCGCCATGGCCAAGACTTGCGGCAGGTTGAGCGCGGCCCCCGAGCGCAGCCGCTGCTGGTAGTGCGCGGCCCAGTCCGTGGGGATGCGCAGCGACCAGTTGCGCGCGTCCACGGAGCCCGGCGCGTTGTACGTGTCCGGCATGCCCAGCAGGTCCGCGAAGAACACCATCACGCTGCGCGCCCGGCTGGCGAACAGGTCCGCGAACTTCGCCTGCGCGAGCAGCCCCGGGTCCTCCGCCAGCTCCCGTGCGAACGCCTCGCGTCCCTCCACTTCGGGATGCAGGCGCTCGGCGAGGTAATCCGCCTGGGCGCGCAGGCCGTGCTTCCACTGCCACTCGGACACGAGCCGCCAGAGCGACTTCGTGTCGTGGTTGCCCACCATCACCCAGTCCTCGGGGGCCACGTTCTCGCTGCGGTACACGTCCGCCGGGTTCTTCAGGTCCGCCTTCTGCGTGACGCGGAAGCGGCCCAGGCCATCGCGCGCCATCACCCGTGACAGCTCGTACGGCAGCGTGCTCAGCACCTCGCACAGCACGTCCTCGCGGGCCCGGCCGTGCGCGCGCGCCGTGCGCACCACGGAGTCGAAGAGGATGGCGTACCGGGCCACCTGCGCCTCCGTGAGTCCCCTCACCCAGCCATCCGCGTGGCGCGGCACGGACCGGTCCAACTGCTCCGGCGCAACGATGGAGTACCGCGCCAGCTCCGGGTGGTCCGGCAGGTCCGGCGAGGAGAACAGCCGCGCCCCACCCTGCACCGCCCGCAGCGGATCCACCGAGCCCGCGCGGTACACCCACGGGCACACCAGCCCGTGCGGATGGTCGATGCGCAGCCCGTCGTACTCGGACAGCATCTTGCCCAGCCGCGCGTCCAGGTAGCGCAGCACGGGCCCGGGACCGGAGCCGTCCGGCGCGACGTACTGCTCGGGGTCCAGCACCGGGTAGTTCCACGGCTGGCCCTCCGGGTTGGTGCGGCTGGGAGGCGCGCCCATGAGGTACGCCCCCAGGAACAGCCCCTGCCGCGCCCACGTGTCCTGGGGCGAGAAGCCAATCTGGAGGTCCCCGTACAACTTGAGGCCCCAGGCCCCCGCGCGCTCGCGAAGCAGCCCGTGCTGCTCGTGCACGAGGAACTGGCGGAAGGCGTACTGCTCCACCGCGTCGGCTTCGGAGAGGAGCAGCTCGCGGATGCGCGCCTCCGCCTGCATGACCTCACCGGCACGCGGCGCGAACAGGCGCCCGTCCAACGAATCCGCCCAACCTCGCCAGTCATCCGGCGTGTGATGCCGGGCGGCGAGCACATCGAAGAGCGCATCCCGCTCCAGCCACTCGCGGTGCTCCAGGCGGAAGTCCGCGAAGCGGCGGATGAGCGCGAGGATGGACGCGGGAGCATCCACGCGGTCCCGCTCACGCCGGAAGGTGTCCCACGCCTCCTGGAGCGCAAGCGTCTGGCCCCGGCACGCGGCGGAGTAGCGGGCCTCCGGTCCCTTGTCCCCGGGCATTTCGGAGACGAGCCGCGCCAGGGTGTCCGTGGACAGCAGCGCGCCCCACGGCCCGTGCGGATCCGTGAGCGGCGCGAGCGCCACGTTCAGCGTGTTGCGAGAGAACAGCGTGCCGTCATACGGCGACGGGTTGTGCGCGGTGGTCTGCCCCTGCGGCCCCAACTGGATGCCGGTGAAGCCCAGGTCCCGAGCGAAGGCGAGGAAGCGAGCGGCCCCCTCGGAGTACGGCGAGCCCCGCCCCAGGTCCTCTCCGGGGAGCCCGGGGAAGCTGGGGTCATGGATGCTCAGGACCCAGCGGGTGACCCCCAGCGCCTCCAGGGCTTCGGTGATGAGCGAGCGGTGCGAATCGGGCAGCGGTGACAGGAGCTCCACACTCCCGACCCTATGGCCCCGAGCCCCATGCGCCAACCGTTCCTTGAGGGTGACGCGAGCATCCGGTCCGCGTCAGTCCTGCCGGGCCTGCGGCTGGGGCCGGGGCTCGCCGCCACCGTGCGACGCGCCGTGTGTCTGCCCGTTCCCCTTGAACACTCGGCGCAGCTTGCCGCCCATCCACGCACGGGCATCCGACAGGATTTCATACACCGTCGGAATCACCAGCAGCGTGAGCAGCGTGGACGTGATGACGCCGCCAATCACCGCGCGGCCCAGCGGCGCGCGGAAGTCACCGCCCTCGCCGTGTCCCAGCGCCACCGGCACCATGCCCGCGATGAGCGCGAAGGTCGTCATGATGATGGGCCGCAAGCGGATGCGTCCCGCTTCAATCAGCGCCTCGCGCAACGGCATGCCCTTCTCGTGCTGCCACTTGGCGAAGTCGATGAGCAGGATGGCGTTCTTCGCCACGATGCCCATCAGCAGGATGACGCCGATGAGGCTCATGATGTTCAGCGTGTCCCCTGTCACCACCAATGCCAGCACCACGCCAATCAGCGACAGCGGCAGCGACACCAGGATGGCCAGCGGATCCAGGAACGAACCGAACTGGATGACGAGGATGAGGTACATCAGCATCACCGCCACGCCCAGCGCCAGGAACACCCGGCCGAACACCTCCTGCTGATCCGCGGACTCGCCGCCGGTGGACAGCTCGTAGCCCGGCGGCAGCTTCACCGCCTTGAGCCGCGTCTGGATGTCGTTCGTCACCTCCGACAGCGACCGCCCCGCCACGTTCGCCTGCACGTTGATGACCTTCTCGCGGTTGAGGTGGTCAATCTGCGCCGGGCCCACGGTCTGCTTCACGGACGCCACCTGTCCCAGCGGCACCGTCACCGGCGTGCCCGTGGGACTCGTGCCCACCACCAGGGGCAGCTGCGCCAGCTGGGACGGGTTCTCCCGGAACTGCGGCGCCAGGCGCACCATCACGTCGCGCGTCTCGCCAATGGGGTCCACCCAGTCACCGGAGTCCAGGCCCGCGAAGGCCGGCCGCAGGGACTGCGCCACCTGCCCCACCGTCACGTTGAGCTGGCCCGCGACGCCCCGGTTGAGCTCCACCTCCAGCTCCGGCTTCTCACCGCGCGTGGACAGCCCCACGTCCACCGCGCCCGGCACCTGCTTCACCTCCTTCATCACCTGCTGCGCCAGCTGGTTGAGCCCCTTGGACTCCGGCCCGCGCAGCTCCAGCTGGATGGACTTGATGGCCCCGCCAAAGCCGCTGGTGAACACGGACGTGTTCGCGCCGCCCACCGCGAGCAGCTCCTGGCGCAGCGTCTTGCCCAGCACCTCCTGGCTCGCCTTGCGCTCCGTCTTGGGCTTGAGCCGCACGTACACCAGCGCCTGGTCCACGCCCGGCGAGCGCAAGGGCAGCGGCACGCCAATGGTCGTGTACGTGTACGCGACCTCCGGGTGCTGCCGCGTGATGCGGGACACCTCCTCCACCTTGCGCCGCGTGTAGTCCAGGCTGGAGCCCGCGGGCGTCTCCACCAGCATCTCAATCTCCGCGCGGTCGCTCACCGGCACGAAGCCCGCGCCGCCGAAGAGGCCCTGCAGCGCCACCGCGCCCACCAGCGAGCCCACCGCCAGCAGCACCATCGCGAGCCGGTGGTCCAGCGCCCAGGCGATGATGCCCTTGTAGCGGTCCGCCTGCCGGTCGAACCAGTGGTTGAAGCGCTCCAGCCCGCGCGAGATGAAGTTGCGCCGCTCGCCCTTCTCCACCTGCGGGTCGGGCCAGTACGCGCTGAGCATGGGGTCCAGCGAGAAGCTCACGAACAGCGACACCAGCACCGAGCACGCGATGGTGAGCGCGAACGGCTTGAACCACTGCCCGGCCACGCCGTACATGAACGCCACCGGGACGAACACCGCCACGATGGAGAACGTCGTCGCCGCCACCGCGAGGCCAATCTCGCTGGTGCCCTCACGAGACGCCGTGTAGTGGTCCTTCCCCATCTCCACGTGCCGCACGATGTTCTCGCGCACCACGATGGCGTCGTCGATGAGGATGCCAATGGCCAGCGTCAGGCCCAACAGCGACATCGTGTTGAGCGTGAAGCCGAACGCCCACACGCTCACGAACGACGCCAGCACGGACACCGGCAGCGCCAGGCCGGTGATGACCGTGGAGCGCCACGAGTTGAGGAACAGGAACACCACCAGCACCGTGAGCAGCGCGCCCTCAATCAGCGCCTGCTGCACGTTGACCACCGAGTTCTCCACGCGCGTGCCCGCGTCGCGGACAATCTCCAGCTTCGCGTTGGCGGGCAGCCGCTGCTGGAGCATCTTCACCCGCTCGCGCACGCCGTCCGCGACCTCCGTGGTGCTGTAGCCCTTGGTCTTGATGACCTCGATGCCCACCGCCTGCGCGCCGTTGTAGAGCGACAGGGTGCGAGGCTCCTCCGTGCCCGCGAACACGTCCGCCACTTCACCCAGCCGCAGCGCGCGGCCGTTGCGCTCCGCGATGGGCACCTGCGCGAAGTCCTCCGGCGTCTCCAGGCGGCCCTTGAGCCGGATGGTCTTCTCCTGCAGCTCGGTGTTGAGCCGGCCCACCGGCGCCGCCAGGTTCTGCGCCTGGAGCGCGGCCACCACCTGCGCCACCGACAGGCCCGCCGCCTGGAGCGACGCGGGCCGCACCTGCACCGTCATCTCGCGGTCCACGCCGCCCACCACCGTGGCCTGCGCCACGCCGGGCACCGAGCGCAAATCCCCCACCACCATGGGGTCCGCGATGAGCGTCAGCGCGGGCACGTCCAGCGCGTCCGACGTCAGCACCAGCGACACGATGGGCTGATCCGCCGGGTCGAAGCGCGTGAGGATGGGCTCCTCCATCTCCTGCGGCAGGTCCGCGCGCTTGCTGGAGATGGCGTCGCGGATGTCCTGGGACGCCTCCTGGATGTCCTTCTCGAAGTCGAAGAAGACCGTGAAGTTCGCCAGGCTGTCCGTGGAGCTGGACGTGGTCTTCTTCCCGTCCACGCCGGAGATGGCGAAGATGGCGTCCTCGATGGGCTCCACGATTTCGCGCTCCACCGTGTCGGGTGATGCGCCCGGGTACGCGATGGTGACGTTGATGACCGGCTGCTGAACGTCCGGGAACTCGTCCGTCTCCAGGTTGATGAGCGCGACGATGCCGAACACGACGAGCGCCACCATCGCCGTGATGGTGATGATGGGGCGCTTGATGGCGAAGTCGGAGATGAACACGGACGACTCCTGCGGTGCTGCTTCAAGAAGTGGAGACGCCTCGCGGCTACTTCGCGGGAGCCTGTGCGGGAGGCGTGGCCGTCCCCGCCGCCGCCGGAGCCTTCACCGGAGCCTGGGGCCCACTGCCGCCCACGCCCTGCTGGGCCTCCGGAGGTGAGACGGACCGGGGCTGCTTCTTCGGCGCTTGCGGCGCGGCGGTGAGCTTCACGGGCGTGCCGGCCGTCAGGTCGCGCGCGGAGCCGAGCAGCACCACGTCCCCGGCCTTCAGCCCCGACCTCACCTCCACCGCCTGCGCCACGTCGTCGCGCAGGCCCAGTGTCACCGCCACCTGCTCCACCTTGCCGTTGGAGACGCGCTGCACGGTGGGCGGCTCCTGGCGCGTGTCCAGCGCGTCCACCGGCACGGCCAGCGCCTCCTTCGCCTGGGACGCCACGCGCCCCTCCGCGAAGAGTCCGGCCAGCAGCGCCTGTTCGGTGTTGGGGATGTTCACGTAGATGCGCACCTGGCCCGTGGCGGGGTCCACCGCCGGGTTGATGCGCTCCACCTGCCCCTTGAAGGCGCGGTCCGCGAAGCCGTTCACGCGGAAGTCCACGGACGTGCCCACCTGCACCTGGCCCAGCTGCGCCGCGGGCACGGAGGCCTCCAGCCGCAGCGTGGCGGGGTCCACCACCGTGAAGAGCGGCGCGCCCGGCTGGACGATGTCGCCCGCGTGCACCTGCCGCTCGCTCACCACGCCCGCGAAGGGCGCCGTCACCTTCGTGCGCCCCAGCTGGTCCTGCGCCAGCTTCAGCCGAGCCTGCGCGTCCGCCAGCTGTCCCTCCGCCTGCGTCCGGGCCAGCTGCGCGCGCTCGAAGTCGCGGCGGGTGATGACGCCCTGCCGGACGAGGATTTGATTGCGCCGCTCATCCGCCCGCGCCACCTGCAAGGCATTGCGCGCCACGCGCACGGTGGAGCTGGCCGCCTGCACCTGCTCGCGCAGCGTGCCCTCGTCCACGCGCGCCAGCAGCTCGCCCTCCTTCACCGCCTGCCCCTGGTCCGCGTGCACGTCCAGGATGCTGCCCCCCACCTCCGCGCGGACGCTGGCCAGCCGCTGCGCCTGGAGCGACCCGGAGATGACGGGGCCGCTCTCCAGCTTCATCGGCTCCACGCGCACCACGTTCTCCGGCCCCAGCGACACGACGGTGGGCTCGGTGGGCGCGACCTCCTCGGAGCGCTGTCCGCAGGCACCCGCCAGCCAGACGGCCGTCAACACGGCCCCCAGCCGCCGTCCCGCGCGGCGGCCCGTTGTCCTCTTGGTGCGTGCCACGGCCTGCCTCCCCGGCTCTCCAAGGCGGACGGCCTCGGAAGCTCAACCCGGGGTGGTCCCCAGGGCCGGGTAAACGTGGTGCTGGCCCCCCGGCCGGGGAAGTCGTGCCACCACCGGCCGTGAACCTGGAGAACACACCCGGCCCGTCCCCCAGGCAGGCGGGAAGGCAGGCGGACGACGGCTGGAACGACGACGGCCTCCGTCCCCGCGTGAGGGAACGGAGGCCGCGCGTGCTCCACACCGTGGGGAGGCTCTAGTGGACGCTCGGCGCAGCGGTCACGAACGCCGAGGTGAGGCAGCTCTGGTTCGCCATCTGGTCCAGGAACGTCTGGCGCGCCAGCACCTCGTTGAAGGTGCGCACGGGCGTGCCATCCGCGCGGTCCGGCACGGTGAGCGCGCCGGAGAGGAACGGCGACAGCGCGCCGGTCCAGCTCACGTGGGTGAAGTTCGTGCCCAGTTCGTCACCATGGCAGCCGTCGCAGGTGTTGAGCGAGAAGACGTGCCGCGCCTGGCGGTTGGGGATGATGGACGCCGGCTGGCTCCAGAACGGCGGGATGGCCGTGGGGTTCGTCACCACGGCGCGGCCCGCGCGGAAGGTGCCGCTGGTCAGCAGCGGGACGGAGTACGTGCCCGCGACGATGGCCGGCGCGGTGGCGTTCACGTAGGCCGGGAACAGCGTCGTCTGCCGGATGCGGTCCGGCGTCTGCGCCACGGTGTGGCTGCTGAGCATCGACGGCACCGGCGGCGGCGTGGTGGAGAACGAGTTCGGGTTGATGGTGCTGTTCCAGAGGCGGAACTCCCGCAGCTCCCAGGGGCTGGCCAGCCACTCGTCGTTGGTGCGCACCTGGTTGATGGAGCTGCGGTTGGGCTTGCGCGGGGACAGGTCGCGCCTGGCGAACTGCTCCGTCAGGGCCTCCAGCGCCGCGTTGTACGTCGCGCTGCCCAGCGCCATCCCGGACAGGGCCTGCCACTGCTGCGCGTAGGCCTTGATGTCCGTGCAGCCGTTCTTGTCCACCCCGTACTCCAGGATGACCAGGAAGGGCACCGTGTAGCAGCTGCTCCCTACGCCCGTGGTGGCCGCGAAGATGAAGCGGCCCTCACCCGCGCTGCCGGAGCCGTAGGCCGGGTTGCTGCCCGCCAGGTCCAGCCGGTTCACGATGGCGATGAGCTTGAACGGCGACCTCGCCAGGTTCAGCTCACCGGAGGCCAGCTTCGGCCACGGGCCGATGAGGTTCGCCGCGATGGACGTGCGCGGCGGGTTCACGAAGCCGTTGATGGTGCGCGGCTGCTCCCACTGCCGCAGCCACTCGCGCACGAAGGTGGTGGGGGCCACGCCCGTGAAGGGCTGGTTGGCCATCTCCGTCATCAGGTAGTTGAACGTCCACTTGCCGTTCGGGTTGCCCGCGCCGGTGCACGGGTCATACGTGCGCGTCACGTCGTTCACGACGGCGGGCGCGCGGATGATGAGCGAGCGCGCGGGGTCCACCAGCGACGCCAGGCCAATGGGCTGGATGGGCACGGGCTGGCCCACCGGGAACTGCGTGCTCAGCGCCGTCACCGGCACGGTGCGCACCAGCTGGCGGTTCTCGAACACGGCCGTGGTCAGCTGCGTCTGCGACTGGGACTGCGCCTGCGCGATGCGCTGCTGCTGGGCCTGGAGCGCCACGAAGTCGAACGTGCCGGAGGCCGTGAAGAGCAGGTCCCCCGCCACCGCGTCGCCGCCCTGGCCGTCGTCGCGGAACGTCAGCTGCTGCGTGCCTTCCGCCATTGTCAGCGTGCCGCCGCGGAACGCCTCGTTCTCCGCGCGGTTGTCCTTGAGCCTCAGCTGGAACACCGTCGCCGTGGACTTGCTGGCCGCGCCCTGCGGAATCGCGAACAGGGACTCCACCACCGGGCGCGCCGCGTCCCCTTCCAGGGCCTGCAGGGCCGTGCCGAGCGCCGCCTCCACCTGGGGCGCGGAGGGCGCGGGGGATTCGGACGGCTCCGGGGCGGGCTGACCACAGCCCACCGCCAGCGACGAGGCCAGGAGCGCGAACGGCAGACGCTTCCGGGAGTGCTTCCACAGCAATGACAGCTCAGGCTTCATGGGGTGTGCTCCACTCACGACGGGGTTACCGCGACGACAACCTCGCGATGGGGCACCCTCCCCTTCCCTGAACGCGGAAAACGCCCCACCCCCTCCGGTCCTTGCGACGCGGAGGCGAATGGAGCGTTCTCATACCACGGGACACTGATTTTTATCGACTTCCAGACTTTGTAACCTAATCCGTTACAAGCCTGGGATTGCTGTAACCTGTCAGGCTACAGGCCGCTGGCGCCGTAGGGCGACTCGCTGATGAGGCGGGTGCCGGACTGGAAGTGGCTGGTGCTGCCGCAGTCCGGGATGGGGCTGACGCCCTGGCACGTGACGGGCACGTGGGCGCGGGTCTCCGAGGTGAAGCAGCGCGCGCCGGTCTCGTTCCACTCGGCCTCCACGCTCCAGGACTCGGTGTCCGTCTGCACGCCCACGCCGTCGTAGAGGTTGACCCACTGGCCGTCGGTGGTGTGCGAATTGCCGTCGCCGCAGAAGTCCGCGCGCACCATGCGGGTGCAGGCCTGGTGGTGGCCCGCGAGGCTCTCGCCGTTGGCGGCGGTGGCCCAGGGCTTGTAACCAAAGTGCATGCACTTCGCGATGGCGGCGCCCTCGCAGGCGAAGGTGAAGGCGGTGGCGTCTTCAATCTTGTCGCCGCCACCGGCCACGCCCTGGAGGTAGTTCCAGCGGCCGGCCACGGCGATGGCGGAGACCGGAGCGCCGTTGGAGTCCTGGCACACGGAGCGCCAGCTGCCGTCGGAGCCCTGGTAGGAGACCTGGTAGGACCACAGGTCGCTGTCGGCGCCGCTGCCCTGGGTGATGTCGTCCACGCGCAGGTGCAGGGTGCTGCCGTCACCCATCTTCCCGACGAAGCGCGCCCCGGTGAAGCCCAGGCCCGACACGGGGGTGGAGCCGTCCAGGCCGGCGAAGGCCGAGCCCTCCAGGTGCACGTTGCTCAGCGGCCTGCCGAAGGCGGAGTGGGCGCCCGCGTACGCCACGGACACCAGCATGCCGCCCAGTTCGCTGTTGTTGAGGTTGCGGCCATTGAGGTTGCGGCCGTTGAGGTTGCGGCCGTTGGGAGAGACGACCTCCGCCACTTGCGTGCGCAGGGAGGGAGCCTCGGGCTCCGACGATTCCATGCCACAGCCCACCGCCACGACGGCGAAACACGCCGCGACCACTCGCTGCAACGTCCTCATCTGGATGCCCCTTCCCTGCCCCGACCCCGACCCGCACCGTTCTCTCAGGGAACAAGGTCAGTCCGGGGGACAGGAGCGGCAACCGCGCGACACCCGTCCGGGCACTTGCAGCGTCCAGTGGCGTCCAGTTGGGAGCGACCCCGGGGTGAGGTCAGCGGTTCCCGGGGCTTTGAGTGTCCGGTGGTGCTCAGCCGCCGGACACGGGCGCGTCCGCGCAGACGCGCAGGCCCACCGTGACGTCACGCAGCGAGGCCTCCGGCAGCTCCCGGTTGGAGGAGCGCGCGCTCGTCACGTTGAAGGTGAAGCTGCCCCCTCGGGCCACCGGGCGGCCGGGCTCCAGCCACGAGCGCGTCCATTCCCAGACGTTGCCCGCCATGTCATCCGCGCCGAAGGGGCTGCGGGACGCGGGGTGGCTGCCCACTGCGTCCGGGCCGAAGCCGCCCGGGTCCTTGCCGTAGGTGACGTCCACGTTGGCCTCGTCCGGGCCCAGCCGGTTGCCGTGGGGGTACTCGCGGCCGTCCACGCCGCGAGCGGCGCGCTCCCACTCCAGCTCCGAGCACAGCCGCGCCCCCGGCACCCGCCCGGACGTGGACAGCCACGTCACGTAGGCCTCCGCGTCCGCGAAGCTGATGCCGCTGACCGGGAACTGGCGCCAGTCCTGCGCCGTGCGCTGCGAGCGTCGCGCATACCGCACGGGCTCGCCCGTCCGCGCCGTGTAGCGCACGCCGCCGGGCTGGAAGCGCAGCCGCCAGCCGTTGCCCTCCGGCTCCAGCGACAGGCCTCCGGCGTAGCCACCCGTGCCCACGCGGGGCTGGCGCGAGGCGCGCTCGTCGGGGGGCAGGGCCGCCAGGTACTCGAGCCAGTCCGCGTACGTCGTCTCGTGGCGGGCGATGAGGAAGCCCTGCACGGGCACCGTGTGCAGCGGGGTGGCGTTGAAGAAGTCGCGCACGCTGGACTCGGCTGCGCTGCCGAAGCGCACGTCGCCCGGGGGCACGTACACGAACCCTGGCGGCAGCGAGCCCGTGCGCACCAGCGGCAGGACGACGCGCCGGGACTCCCCGCGCGTCAGGAGCAGCGGCTGCACCGACTCCTCGTGGCCCGGGGCGCGCACGGTGAGCTGGTACGCCCCCGGAGGCACGGTGAGGCCGGTCCACGGGAGCGCGCCCGGAGAAGGCAGGGGCTCGCCCACGACCTCCGGCGCGCCGGGCTCGCGCGTCACGGGGCGCAGCTCCGCGGAGGCGCCGGGGGCATCCACCTGGAGGGACAGCTGCGCGGGCGAGTTCCAGCGCGCCCAGCGCACGCCGTCGGGGTCGTAGAGGCGCAGGCGCTGGAGCAGCGCGGGCAGCACGGGCTCGCGCTCGCTTTCGGCCCACAGGGCGCGCTCGTAGAGGAAGTCCGCCAGCGCGTCGCGCACGTCGGTGCGCGTGGGGGCCAGCGCCAGCGCGCGCTCCAGCCGGTCCGCCACGGCGTCGAAGTGGTGGGCCAGCTGAGCGGCATGTCCCGCGGCCTTCGCCCAGCCCCGGTCGCCGTCCGCCTTGTGGCCGGTGTCGTAGAGCCCGAAGGCCTCCGCGCGCTCGGCCTGGAGCGCGTCGCGTTCGCGGCGCACGGCCTCCAGCTCCGACCCGGCCAAGGCCAGCTCCAAGCGCACGCGCGCGTCGAGCACGCGGCGCTCGCGCCACTGGAGGCCCGCGTACACGAGCGCCAGCGACACGAGGAAGCCCAGCGCCAGGCCCACCTTCATGCGGCGGCTGCGCACGCCCGTGCGGCGCGAGGCGTGGAGGAAGGACTGCTCGCGCTGGGTGAGCTCGGAGGGCTCCAGGAGCGCCGTCTCCGCCAGTTGGCGAGGGCCCCACAGCGACTCGCGCGCGTGGCCCAGGCGCTCCCACTGCGCGGCGGCGGCCTCCAGCCGGGCCTGCACCTCGCGGCGCTCGCCCGCCTCCACCAGCCAGCGCGCCAGCGTGGCCCATCCCGTGAGGAGCGCTTCGTGGGCCAGCTCGTACGCGGTGCCGCCCTCCCCTTCGCGAGCCACGAGCAGGCGCGCGCGCACCAGGGCCTCCAGCGCGGCGCGGTAGCGGGGGTCGTCGCCCACGAGCTCGCGGTCCGTCTTGCGCGCGCGCGTGCCGTCCGCCGTCACCAGGCGCAGCATCACCCCGCGCGCAGCCGAGCGCTGGTCGGGCAACAGGCGCGCCACCGCGGCGTCCGCATGCCGGGCGAGCGCGCCCGTCACCCCGCCCAGCGAATCCAGCGCCGCCTGGGTCATCACGCCCCGGGACTCGTCGCGCGCGTCCCACAGCTCCGCCAGCGCGAACTGGAGCAGCGGCAGGCCGCCATCGGACGCGGCCGTGGAGGCCACGAGCGCGTCCACCACGGCCTCGGACTCGAAGCGCACGCCCTTCACGCGGGCGGGGCCGACGATGGCCTCGCGAGTCTCCTCCGGGGTGAGCGCGCGCAGCAGGTACAGCGCGTGCGGCACCTCCGGCCCCAGGCCAGGCACGGCGGTGAGGCGGGTGAGGAAGTCGCTGCGGCCGGTGGCGAGCAGCCTCAAGCCCCCAGCGGCCTCCGTGAGCGACCCCAGCGCGGCGCCCGCGAGCGCGGCCTCCTCCGGCGGGGACAGCGTCACCAGCTCTTCCAGTTGGTCCATGTAGACGAGCAGCCCGCCCTGCGTGCCCAGCTTCGCGCGCAGCCTGCGGCCGAGCGACGTGGGGTCCTGGCGCAGCGTCTCCGCGAGCGGCTCCTCGTCCACCTCCAGCACCGGCGCGAGCGCCGCGGCCAGCGCGGACACGGGCCTGCGCCCGGGGACGAGCCGCGTGGTGCGCCAGCGCCGGCCGTCCTCCAGCGCGCCGTCCGCCACGGCGGGGAGGATGCCCGCCAGGCACAGGGACGACTTGCCCACGCCCGAGTCGCCCGTCATCAGCAGGAAGGCCTCCGCCTTGAGCCGCTCCAGCACGGCGCGCTGCTCGCGGCGGCGGCCGAAGAAGAGGGCGCGGTGCTCGGCCTCGAAGGCGCGGAGGCCCCGGTAGGGATTGCCCTCCGGAATGACGGCCGGCAATTCCTCGCGCGTCAGCGCCTCCAGCGCGTCGAGCAGCTGCGCGGCGGACGCGTGGCGCTGGGCCGGGTCGCGCTTGAGGCACTTGTCGATGGCGGCCGCGAAGCCGGGGTCCACCGACGGGGCCACCTCCAGCAGGGGGCGCACGTCGCGGGTGCGCACGGCCTCGGACAGCTCGCGCCAGGGCACGTCGCGGAAGGGGCCCTTGCCCGCGCACAGCTCATAGAGCACGACGCCCAGCGAGTACACGTCGCTGCGCGCGGTGAGCTCCTCGCCGGCCCAGGCCTCCGGGGACATGTAGTAGGGCGTGCCCACCAGCGCGCCGCGCGGCAGGGACGGCAGGAAGACGCCGTCCAGCGAGCGGGCGCCCAGGGCCGGGCTGGACTCCGGGTCCCAGTCCGCGGGCAGCTCCGGCGGCGGCAGGGGCGCGCGCGGCGGGGTGGGCTCACTGGACTCGGCGCGGTCGAGCAGCTTGGCCAGGCCGAAGTCGAGCAGCTTCACCTCGCCGCTCTCCGTGAGGACGGCGTTGCCGGGCTTGATGTCACGGTGGAGCACGCCCCGGCGGTGCGCGGCGCCCAGCCCCCGGGCCAGGTCCCGGCCAATGCCCAGCGCGCGCTCCCAGGGCACGGGCCGGGCCAGCCGGTCCAGGCTGACGCCCCGGATGAATTCGGAGATGAGGTACGGCTGATCCTCCAGCTGCCCCACCCGGTACAGGGTGACGACGTTGGGGTGCTGGATGCGGGCGGCGGCGCGGGCCTCCACGAGGAAGCGCGCCAGCGCGTTGGAGCCCAGCGCCGGGATGAACTTCACCGCGACCGGACGCTCCAGCAGCGTGTCGTGCGCCAGGTACACCCGGCCCGTGCGCCCCCGTCCGAGCGGCCGCACGATGCGGTACTCGTCGAACTCCTCGGGAGGAGTCCACGCGTCGGGAGGTGGGGACGAGGCGGGAGAGCCCACCAGGATTGCCTACGTTTCCCGCGTCCGTGGGTCAACCGGGGGGCCGGCGGGAGCCTGCCCCGGCGCAGGGTGCCGCACCCGAGTGTCCACCCCTGGACACCGCGGGCAGGCAGCCTTGGGTTACTCCTGACCCGAGCGGGGCTTCGCCTTGCTGGGTTTGAGCATGTTGCGGATCTTGTTCTCCAGGTCCTGGGGCAGGCAGGGCTTGGCGACGAACTCGTCCGCGCCCACGGACAGGGCGTGCTCGGCGTTGCCGGCGAGCACGTGGCCGGTGAGGGCCATCACGGGGATGTCGCGGGTGCGGGTGTCCTGCTTGATGCGCCGCGTCGCCTCCCAGCCATCCATGACGGGGAGGGACAGGTCCATGAGGATGATGTCCGGCTCCCCCTCCTGGGCCTTCTCCACGGCTTCGAGGCCGTTCTTCGCGGTGTCCACCTCAAACCCGCAGAACTCCAGGTATTCGGCGTACATCTCGCGGGCGTCGTCGAAGTCGTCGACGACGAGGACGCGCTGCTTGGCGGAGTTCACGGGAGCGGGCCCGCCGCTCACGGTTGGCTCACCCTCTGGAGATGTCAGGACCGCGTTCTTCATGGAGCAGAGGCCTCGCATGCAGGGGAGGGGCGGATCGAATCTAAACACGTCCACCCAAAAGCGCCCGTTCTCGCCAGATTTCCCTGGACGGCTCCCAGGGTAGGTCCGTTGTCCGCTGTGCGACAGGGACACAGCGGATGACAGTGTAGGTGGCTGGAGGGACTGGGAGTAGGGGTTCCGACAGGAGCCCCGGCCGTCAGCGGGTTCAGTCGTTGGGGCGGAAGACGTGGAGCTTGGACTGGGTGGGGTCCTGCTCTTCGGCCTCAAGCCACGCGAGGAAGATGCGCCCGTTCTTGTCCAGGGCGAGCTGGGACTTCTTCACCGTCGTGGCCCCCGGGTTGGCGCTCAGCGGACCGCCAACCTGTTCCCAGTGGTCCGCGTCCCAACGATGGAGGTAACCGCTGTGGATGAAAGGAGCGTCCTTGCTCTCGGGTTCCCGCGAGAGCAACAGCAGCCGACCTTGCTGATCAACCTTGAGCGCCTCTGCGTAGACATCTGTCTTGCCTGGAGCGCCGCCATACGGCGTCGCAAACTGCGACCACCTTCCATCCGGCCCGCGCCTCGAGATGGAAACCGCGTGCGTTTCATCATTCGTGGGAACAGCCATATACAGACTGCCATCCGATGCCCCCGTCAATGCCATCAATGGCCGGGGCGCCATATCAGACAACACAATCCCGGACGTCACATAGTTTCCAGTTCCGACCCAGGTCCCTGCCCAGTGTTGCCATCCGCCACTCGGCCACCCTTGGCTCCAAACGGCGAAGAGTTCGTACAAACCAAATTCGATGCGAACGGACGCAATATTCCCAAGCCCGGAAAGCTGCTCACGCCCCATTGGCCCCCACCCCCCGCCCTGAAAAGTAAACACACTAATCCCTGAGTTGGAGGAGCCCAGTTCCTTGAATGCGAGCACTGGAGCACTCCGTTCCACTCGCAGGCTCAAGTCGCTGAGTGCCGCCTGAGCCAACTGCGGAGAGATCGGCGCCCCCCAAGTCAACCACTCTGTTCCGTTCCATCGCCGGACATGGACTTCGCGGCTTCCATCTTTCCTTGGCTGGATCCATGCGACCTGCGGAATATCCAGTGCATCAACGCCCAGAGCACATTCAGTCGCATTCAGGCTATCCGGCTCCGGCCTGAGCGGGCTCCCAAGCGCCTCCCACGACAGCCCGTTCCAGCGCCGGACATGGGCCCCCAGGGTCTCGTCTTCCACCCACGCCACGATTGGGTTCCCAGCCTTATCAAGCTGGAATGAAAAGTCCCTGACATGCGCCCCCATCTGAGCTGAGAGGGACTGGCTCATCGAAATGAAGGATGGGACGAACCAGGAGAGTCCCTGGGTGGGGAGTTCCAGTGGATTTCCCACCGCGTCCGTCACAGTGCCTGAAAGCACCAACTCAACGGTGGCATCAAGTGGGAGCGGGTTCACCGGCCGCAACGTCAGGCCCTTCCCGTCTTGGGACAGAACCACGTCCACAGGGAACGTGGACTCGCCGTTCCGCAATGCGAAAGACTGGCCAACCACTGTCGCAGCAACAACCGGCTCCGACAGGGTGAGCTCAATCGTTGGCTTCACCCTCATCTGTACCGAGCCGTTTTCTGGCGACACCGTCATGAGTCGAGGGCCTGTCCGATCGATCGTAATCCTTCGCGGCGCACTCACGACCTCGCGCCCGCATCGGCGTGCGCGCACCGTCAACTCATGCATCCCTTCGCCGGTCGAACTCGTATCCCAATCAAGCGCGTAGGGCTCTGACAGGACGCTGACGGGTGACCCGTCGACGAGCAATTCAACAGTTGATGGCGCAGGCCCTGTGAGCTCGACCTGAACATTCAATCGGTCGCGTGTGGCGCTTCCATCGTTGGGGGACATCCAGCGAAGCAGGATAGACGCATCGCCTTCTACACCTGCGCAGGCAGACTCCTTGATTTCCGGAACCTCGATACACCCGGTTCCAAGTAGCGCTATCGCCCACAGCAGGGATCTGAGGTTTTTCATGTTCATGCAGTCCAGCAAGCCAGGTTCCAGGCAACGCACACGCGCAGACCCGCTGAATTCCTAGGACTTCATCGCAGCCCGTCCTGCGAGCAAGTCCAGAGCAGGGACTCGGATCTCACTCATGGACTGTGTCCATCATCACAAATGACAGGGCCCCGAACGAGAGACCTCGCAGCCCCAGAAACGCGGACGCCCTCGCGAGGTATCACTCGCGAGGGCGCTCGATTCAGCCATCAAGTGAAGTCAGGGCCTCACAGGGCACTGACCCGCTCAATTGTTCCAGGTCATGCGCCTACTAGGGATTCGGATTCCTCGGCTGAATGACCATTCCCGTGCCATTGACATCCTCATTCAGGGGCTGGCCCCAAATGGTTTCGTAGGCATCAGTGGCCCCCTGCTGAATCAGCTTGCTGAACTCGACCTTGAACTTCAGGCTGCTGATCTGCTGCTGGCTGAAGAAATTCGCGCCGCTATAGGTGAAGGAATAGCGGGTGCTGTAGGTCGAGGGGATGATGCCGAAGACAGGCTTCTCGGCGGGGGTACTGACCACGTAAGGAGCCACAGGTTCAGCTGAGGAGAGAAGGAACCCTGATGCATTTCCGACCTCACCCTGGACGTTGCCGAGGCCGCCGTTACCATCAAGGTCCTCGTTGAAGAAGACCTGCACAGTCGAGCCAAGCAGTGCCTTGATAGGCGCCGAGAACGTCACATAGACGGTCTCACCGCTGTTGAGCTGAGTGGAGGCCGGCGCAATCGAGGAGGTCTCCTGATAGCGGACGTCCGTGATGGATACCGACCGCGGAGCAGTCTGGTCACCGCCGAAGAAGAAGCCCGTCTGGCTGATGTTGGTGCCACCCTCAGCGGACACCGCACGGACGAAGATGTTGTACTCCTTCCCCTCCTGCACGATGCCGCTGGCCGGGTTGATGGTTACCGAGTAGCCACCCACGTTCACCGAGGCAGTCACCGGCAGGGACTCCTTCGCGTACTCGTCCGTCAGGCGCACGAGCAGCGAGCCCGGCTGCACCGGCTGGTTGAAGTACACGTAGATGGGCTCGCCCGGACGCACCATGTTCCGGAGCGGATCAGTCTCACCCCTCAGGCTGCCCACGTTGCCGCCCATGATGGACAGGTTCCCCGTGCCCGACGGCTTCGAGTAGGCCAGCTGCGCGAGGTACGTGGACTGGGTCGTCACGATGGTGCTGCCCGAGTAGCTCTGGGAATAGCCGCCCGTGTCCACGACGCCGTCGCCGTTGGAGTCCATCGGCGCGATCCACAGGTTGTACGTGCCGTTCAGGCGCGCCAGCTCGATGCCCGCGGGGATGCCGTTGAAGGTCATCACGCCGTTGGCGTCCGCCGTGGCCTCCACGTAGACCTTGCTCACCACGGAGTTGGCCTGGTCGTAGTTGCTCAGGATGACCGAGCCGGCCTTGTCCACTTCCAGCACGCCCTTCGCGCCCACCGCCGGGCGGCCCTGCGGCGTCACCACGGTCACGCTCAGCGAGCCGTTCAGCTGCGTCAGCGTCACCGGGCCGAAGCTCGCGTTGCCGTTGTTGATGGGGACCGTGCCCGCGGAGGACGGGACCGTGGACGTCGCGCGCAGCGTCGAGTAGCCGCTCTTGCTGAACGTCAGCAGCACCTGCGCGCCCGCCGGCACGTCCGTCATCACGAAGTTGCCGCTGGCGTCCGTCGTCGCCGACTTGCCCGTCGGCTGGCTGCCAATCGTCATCGCGACCTGCACGTCCGCGATCGGCTGCAGCGTCGTGCTCAGCACCTGGCCGGACACCGTGCCCTTCGGCGTGGAAGGCACCACCACCGACACGTTGTTCGGATCACGGATGCCGTCCGCGACACCATCGTTGTCCGCGTCAGTCGGGTCACCGCACCCCCAAACCATTAGCGGCAACACGGCCATCAGCACTTGCTTCTTCATCGTCCCCACCTTGAATTTATGACGGAATTTTCACGCCCCAGCTGCTCCCAAAGGGCGGAAATCGGACACTCCCCGACCCGGGCCCACGCAGTCAAGGTGGGGTGAATTCTACCCAAGGGCGTCCAAGCGCCCCGAATCAGGATGACTCGCCATGTCAGACGTCAACGACCCCTGTCTGGGCTGCGCCATCGTTCGCGGAGAGGTCCACCCACCGGGTGGCGTGCTCGCGCGGGCGCCCGGACTCGTCCTCCACGGGGTGGCCTCCCCCAGCCCCGTGCCCGGCTGGGTGGTGCTCACCAGCGATCAGCACGTGCGCGGCTGGTATGACCTGGACGAAACGGCCTCCAGGGAACTGGGCCCGTTCGCCGCGAGGGTGATGCGCGCCCAGCGCGAGGTGCTGGGCGCCGAGCACGTCTACGCCTTCGCCATCGGCGACGTGCTCCGCCACTTCCACCTGCACCTCGTCCCCCGCTTCGCGGACACCCCATCCCACCTCCGGGGTCGGGGCGCCTTCGACGCGGCCCCGGCGGAGCACCTTGCGCCCGAAGCACTGGAAGCCGCGGCCCGGCGGCTGGCGGCGGCGCTCGCCCGCTGACCCGCGCCCGGCGTGCAGGCGCCGGGTGTCGTGGACCTGACACCGTATCGGGGCGAGAATGCACGCGTCCTCATGCGTGCGTTCCCCCTCGGCCCCTGGCTGCTGTCTCTCTGGCTCCTCACCGCCGGTCCTGCCTTCGCGGACAACAACGCGGACGAAGCGGACATCGCCTTCGAGCTGGGCAACGACGCGTACTCCCGCGGCAACTACACGGAGGCGCTGCGCTCGTACTTCACCAGCTACCGGCTGGTCCCCAACCGCAACGTGCTCTTCAACATCGCGCGCTGCTTCGAGGCCCTGGGCAAGTTCAACGAGGCGTACCGCTACTACAACGACCTCACCAGCGAGGACCTGCCGGCCGAGGACGCTTCCGAGGTCTCCCGCTCGCTGGAGCGGCTGCGCCCCAAGGTCGCCCTGGTGCGCGTCACCACCAACCCCCGGGGCGCGGACGTCTTCGTGGACCGCACGGACCTGGGCAGCCGGGGACGCTCGCCGCAGACGCTCGCGCTGTCGCCGGGCCGCCACAAGGTGCTGGTCCAGAAGTCCGGCTACCGCCCCACCGAGGCCACCGTCACCCTCGTCCGGGGACGGGAGGTGCCGGTGGACCTGGACCTGGGCCTCATCACCGGCATGGTGGAAGTCACCGGCTCCCCCGAGGGCGCGGAGATACGGGACAACCCCACCGGCCCCGTGCTGGGCCGCATCCCCGCGAAGCTTCGCCTGTCCCCGGGCCAGCGCGTGCTGCACGTGCGCGCGGCGGGACATGCGCCCGGCCAGTACGTCATCGATGTGCCCGCCGAAGGCACCCTGCCGCTCGCTGTCACGCTGAACGCCCAGACGGCGCCCAGCGGCCGCGTCGTCGTCACCGCCAACCACGACGGCGCCACCGTGCGCGTGGACGGCCGGCCCGCGGGCTTCACCCCCACCGTCGTCACCCTGCCGCAGGGCGAGCACGTCCTGGAGGTGGAGAGCCGCGACGTGCGCCCCGTGCGCCAGAAGGTCACCGTCGTCCCCGACCAGGAGGTGAAGGTCCACGCCACCCTGCGCTACGAGCCGCCTCCGGTGCGCGCCGCGTCCAAGCGCCTTCTGGCCGTGGACGAGGCCCCCGCCTCCACCACCGTGCTCACGCCGGAGGAACTGCGCGCGTTCGGCTGGCGCACCCTGGCGGAGGCGCTGGCGGGCGTGCGCGGCTTCTTCCTCACCGACGACCGGACGTACACGTACCTGGGCGTGCGCGGCTTCTCCCCGCCGGGCGACCTCAACACGCGCATCCTCATCCTCTGGGACGGCCACGCGATGAACGACGTGTGGGCCGGCCAGGGCTACGCGGCGCACGACCTCAGCGTGGACCTGGAGGAGGTGGAGCGCATCGAGGTCGTGCGCGGCCCGGGCAGCGCGCTGTACGGCACGGGCGCGTTCTTCGGCGTCATCAACGTGGTGCCGCGTGAGTCGCTGGGCCTGGACCGGCGGCTGGAGGTCACCGGCGCGGTGGGCGCGCTGGGCTCCACGCTCGTGCACGCCACCACGTCGTGGGAGGACCCCACGCGCTCCATCCTCTTCAGCCTGGCGGGCATGAAGTCCCACGGCGCGGACACCACCCGCCTGGGCGACCCGGGCCCCATCGTCACCGGCCTGGATGGCGAGAAGGCCGGCACCGGTTCGCTGCGCGCGCGCGTGGGCAACCTGTCCCTGGTGGCCCAGCTGCACGGGCGCAGCAAGGACGTGCCCACCGCGCCGTACGGCACCGTGGTGGGCGCGCAGGGCACGCGCGTGCAGGACGTGCGCGGCTTCGCCGAGGCGAAGTACGAGCGCCCCCTCTCCGAGCGCTTCGTGCTGTCCGTGCGCGGCGCGCTGGACCTGAGCCGCTACAAGGGCCACTGGAACTACGACGGCGGTGACAGCTCGGCGACGAACACCGACTCCGGCGCGGCGGACTGGCTCACCGGCGAGGCGCGCCTGCTGTCGGTCCTGTCCGACGCGAACCGCCTCACCGTGGGCGTGGAGGGCCAGGCCCAGCTGCGCGTGGACCAGAAGAGCGTGGGCCCCGCGGTGGCCGCGCCGCTGGACACGCGCACGCGCTCGCTCGTGTCCGTGTACGCGCTGGACGAGTGGCGCCTGCACCCGCGCCTGAGCCTGTCGCTGGGCCTGCGCGTGGACAAGTACTCCGACCTGGACTCGCTGCCGCTCACGCCGCGGCTGGCGGTCATCGGGCGGCCGTATGAGCAGGGCCTCACCAAGCTCGTCATCGGCCGCGCGTTCCGCGCCCCCAACGTCTACGAGCTGTTCTACCAGGACAACCTCCTCACCCAGCGCCCCGCGGAGCAGCTGAACCCGGAGACCATCACCACCTTCGAGGTGGAGCACTCGCACGACCTGACGCACGAGCTGCGCCTGACGGTCGCCGGCTACCACAACCGCATCTCCCAGCTCATCACGCTCAACACCGAGTCCGCGGCCACGCCCGGCTGCGGCACCACGAGCGCGCCCACCCAGTGCCTCGTCTACGCGAACAACTCCGGCGAGACGCTCGCGTGGGGCGCGGAGGCGGGGCTGCACTGGCAGCCGGGGCGCTGGCTGCTGGTGGACCTGAGCTATTCGTACGTGACGCTGCGCAACGCCTCGCAGGACGTGGTGGAGGCCGCGCCCGCGCACCTGGCCTCCGGGCGTTTCCTGCTGCCCGTGGGCAACGGCGACATGCGCATCGCCACGCAGGCCACCTACCAGAGCGCGCGGGTGCCCGGCGTCGCGGGCGCGGACAGCGGCGAGGCGCTGCTCGTGGGCTTCGGCGTGTCCGGCGACTACGGCCGGCTGCGCTACTTCGCGGGCGTGAACAACCTGCTCGACTCGCGCTACGCCTTCGTCGTGAGCGACGACGTGTCCGCCGGCCCCGTGCCCCAGTACGGCCGCACCTTCAACCTCCAGCTGACCGGCAGCTTCTGACAGACTCCCGCGCCATGACTGACCTCCGCTTCGACTTCATCGACCCGCGCCACCCGCTCTATGAGGGCGAGCTGGAGCTGCGCTTCCGCGTGCTGCGCGAGCCCCTGGGCCATGCCCGCGAGGACGTGAAGTTCCCCTTCGAGGACGACAGCCTCCACCTGGTGGCCCACGCGAACGGCATCGTGCAGGGCTGCGTGCTCTTCCATCCCGAGGACTCGCACGGCGGCCGGCTCTTCCAGATGGCGGTGCTGCCATCCCTGCAGGGCAAGGGCCTGGGCGCGAAGCTGGTGCGCATGCTGGAAGAGGAGCTGCGCAGGCGCGGCTTCCGCCACGTGCACCTGCATGCGCGCGCCCCCGTCGTCCCCTTCTACGAACGCCTGGGCTACGCGCAGTACGGCGAGCTCTACGAAGAGGTGGGCATCCCCCACCGGAACATGCAGCGCGACATCTGAAGCTCAGGTCGCCGGGGCGTGGGCCGCCGACAGGCGGCGGCTCCCCCAGAGCACCGCCACCAACGCCGTGAGCGACATGGCCGCGCCCACCGCGCACACGCCCGGCCAGCCCGCGCGCGTCCACGCCGCCATGCCCGCCCACGCGCCCGCGGCGCCGCCCACGAAGTAGGTCACCATGTAGAGGGTGTTGAGCCGGCTCCGGGCATCCGGCCGCAGCGAGTACACCCGCGCCTGGTTGGCGATCTGGTTCCCCTGCGCGCCCAGGTCCAGCAGCACCACGCCCAGCGCGATGCCCCACAGCGAGTGCCCCCACAGCCACAGCACGCCGAAGGACGCCAGCAGCACGGCGATGGCCAGCGCGTTGATGCGCCGCCCGGCGCCCCGGTCGGCGAAGCGCCCCACCAGCGGCGCGATGAGCGCGCCCGCCACGCCCACCACGCCGAAGAGGCCCGCCACCTGCGCGTCGTAGTGCCCGGGCAGTGAGCGCAGGTAGAGCGCCAGCGTGGCCCAGAAGGCGCTGAACGCGCCGAAGGTCAGCCCGCCCAACAGCGCGTGCAGCCGCAGCACCGGCTCCGTGCGGGCCAGGTGGATGAGCGACCGCATCAGCTGGGGATAGGGCATGGCGGCCACCGGCGGCGCGGCGGGCAGCGTGAAGCGCAGCACCCCGCCCGTGACGACCATCAGGCCCGCGGCCGCGAAGAACATGGTGCGCCAGCCCAGGTGCGTGCCCACGAAGCCCGCCGCCGTGCGCGACAACAGGATGCCGATGAGCAGCCCGCTCATCACCATGCCCACCACGCGCCCGCGCTCCGAGGGCGCCGCCAGCTGCGCCGCGAACGGGATGATCATCTGCGGCACCACCGTGGTGACGCCAATGGCGAAGCTCGCCGCGACGAGCACGTTCAGGCTGGGGGCGAGCCCCGCCGCCACCAGCGCCACGCCCACGCAGCCACACAAGAGGAGGATGACCTTGCGGCGCTCCAGGCTGTCCCCCAGCGGCACCAGGAACAGCATGCCCACCGCGTAGCCCACCTGCGTCAGCGTGGGCACCAGGCCCAGCGCGCTCCCGTCCGCACCCAGCGTCCGGCCGATGTCTCCCAGCAGGGGCTGGTTGTAATAGAGGTTCGCGACGGTGACGGCGCCGGCCACCGCCATCAACCAGACGAGCGAGGGACGAAGCGAAGCGGAAGGTGCGGGTCCGGAAGGCGTCTGCATGGCGGGCGGCGCAACGGATAAGCCCCCCATGGACGCGCTTCAAGCAGGACTTCCCCACGGGGCCCGCGCACGGCAGGCTTGCGGGCCATGCTTCGTCCCCTTCTGATGTGCGCGATGCTGGCCCTGGCCGGCTGTGGTGATTCCGATTCCTCCTCCGGTGACCCCGCGAAGGTGACCTACGCCGACTCCCTGGGCGTGGACCTGTCCGCGATGAACAAGAGCGAGTCCGGGCTCTATACGCAGGACCTGGTCGTGGGCACCGGCAAGGAGGCCGTCGTCGGCAGCCGCGCGCAGGTGCACTACACGGGCTGGCTGCCGGATGGCTCCGTGTTCGACAGCAGCCTCCCGCGCGGCGAGGCCTTCACGTTCGACCTGGGCGCGGGAAGGGTCATCCAGGGCTGGGACGAGGGCGTCGTCGGCATGCGCGTGGGCGGCAAGCGCAAGCTCGTCATCCCCTCCGACCTGGGCTACGGCTCGCGCGGCTCCCCGCCCGTCATCCCCAGTGACGCCGTGCTCGTCTTCGACGTGGAATTGCTGAACGTCTACTGACGCCTGGCTCCGGTGGACCCCGGCGCTGGACTCAGGCGCCGGGCGTTCCGCCGGACACGGGCGGCGCGGGGGGCGAGCGCTTCTTCGGAATCGTGGAGCGGCCCTTGGGGCCCTTCAGCGCCACGCCCAGCAGCATCGTCGCGGGCAGCATCATGCCCAGCCCCTGCGTGAGGTCCGCCGGCGGATGGGTCACCACGCCCAGCACCATTCCGGCGAAGAGCAGGCCGCACACGATGCGGAGGATGAGGGCGTTCACGTTCGAAGGCTCCCAGGCGGGCAGTGCCCGGTCACGGGCGGCCGGAGCATAGCGCGCGGCGCCCCGCCGCGCCGTCCGTTAAGGTGGCCGGGTGAGCCCCCTCGAACGCTTCCAGCCCGGCCAAGAACCGCCCGCCCGCTCGCGTGACTCCGCGCTCCTGTTCGCCGCGCGCGGCATGGACCTGCTCGTGTCCGAACACGACGGCCGCATCGACCTGCCCCGGGGCTCGGCCCTGCCGGAGGCCGCGGCCAGCGCCCACTTCCTGGGCGTGCTCGGCGAAACGGACTGCTACGCCGCGCCCGTGCCCAAGGACTTCACCCCACCGGAGGGGCTGAAGTTCGTGCCCGCCCGCACGCTCTACAAGCAGGTGGACGAGGCGACGTTCGCCGTGGCGGGCCGCGCGCTCTCCATCGCCGAGTGGGACCTGAACCACCGCTTCTGCGGCAGGTGCGGCACGGCCACGCAGCTGATCTCCGGCGAGCGCGCGCGCCGCTGCCCGGTGGACCACACGCCGTTCTACCCGCGCATCTCGCCGGCGGTCATCGTCCTCATCACCCGGGGCGACGAGATGCTGCTCGCGCGCAACGCGACCTTCCCGGAGCCCTTCTTCAGCACCGTGGCCGGCTTCGTGGACCCCGGCGAGTCGCTGGAGGAGACCGTGCGGCGCGAGGTGAAGGAGGAGGTGGGCGTGGAGCTGAAGAACGTCACCTACTTCGGCAGCCAGCCGTGGCCGTTCGGCCGCTCGCTGATGGTGGGCTTCATGGCCGAGTACTCGGGCGGCGACATCACCGTGGACGGCAAGGAGATCGCCGAGGCGCGCTGGTTCGGCGTGGACGACCTGCCGCGCATCCCGCCCCGCCTGAGCATCGCGCGACACCTCATCGACACCTTCATCGACCGGGTGAAGGCCCGCCGGACTTGACCCCCTCCCCCCAAGGGTGCGCTTGATGCGCCCCCTTCGCACCGCACGCCATGCCTGCCGCACGCCCGCACATCGAGCCCCGCCGCGTCCCCACCGCTGACTCCGTCGTGGTGAAGGAACTCTATCTCTCGCTCCAGGGCGAGTCCTCCCACGCCGGCATGCTGTGCGGCTTCATCCGCCTCACCGGCTGCCACCTGCGCTGCTCGTACTGCGACAGCGAGTTCGCCTTCCACGGCGGCAGCCGGATGAAGATTCCGGAGATCGTCGAGAAGGCGCTGGCCTGGAACACGCCCACCGTGGAGGTGACGGGCGGCGAGCCCCTGCTCCAGCCCGGCGTGTATCCGCTGATGGAGGCGCTGCTGGACGCGGGCCTCAAGGTGCTGCTGGAGACGAGCGGCGCCATCGACGTGCGGCTGGTGCCTCCGGCCGTCCACAAAATCGTGGACATGAAGACGCCGTCGTCCGGCGAGTGCGACCGCAACGACTACCGCAACCTCACGTCCATGAACGCCAACGACGAGCTCAAGATCGTCATCGGCTCACGCGTGGACTACGAGTGGGCGCGCGCGCTCGTGCAGGAGCACCAGCTGGGCAAGAAGCCCTACAGCGTCCTGTTCTCCACCATCTTCGACAAGCTCCACCCGCGCCAGCTGGCGGAGTGGATCATCGAGGACCGGCTGCCGGTGCGCTTCCAGCTCCAGATGCACAAGTACCTCTGGGACCCGAACGAACGCGGCGTGTGACGCGCCGCACAGGAAGCCACCGCAGCGCGCGCAGAGGGCCACCGCGGCCGCGTCCGGGTGCTGGCCACAGCGGGCGCCGGTGGGGCTGGAGGTCATGCTCCCTCAAGCCTAGAAGCCGGGAGGCGGCGTGCGGGCCATCACCGCCGCGATGCCATGCGCGCCCATGCCCAGGAACACCGCCGTCAGCACGGTGCTGGCCACGAAGCCCGCGACGATGAGGTTCTTGCGCGGGTGCTCGAACTGGCTGAACGCGTAGACGAGCATGTAGCAGGGGATGAGCAGCACCATCACGCCCGTGCCCACACTGCGGCGGAAGGCGTGCGTCAGCAGGAGGGCCGCGCACACGAGCGAGACGACCCCGAACAGGATGGCGAGTGGCAGGAGCGGCACACCCGCCCCCTTAGCACGCCTTCGCCCCTTTCGCGGCGGGCGTGCACATACTAAGGACGGCCCGCCGCTCACCCTCCGAGGAGGTCCCCGCCCATGGCCATGCTCAAGACGTTCCTCATCTTCATCCTGGCCGGCACGCTGCTGGGCACCGTCATCGCGTCGTGGGCGGCCCCCTCCTACATCGAGTGGAACAACAGCACGCCGCTCGCCTCGCAGACCATGTGCAACCTGCCGGAGGTGGTGCGCAGCGTGACGGCGTCGCTGATGCACTCGCAGCTGATGGGCGCGGCCATTGGCGCGGGCGTGGGCCTGGTGGCCGCCATCCTCTTCGCCGTGCGCGCCCGGAGCCGCGCGAAGCAGCGTCCGGGTTCGCCGCCGCCCGCGGCCACCGCCGCCTGAGGCGCGCGCTACTGCTGCTTCGGCAGCACGTAGATGTCCGGCGACTGGCCCAGCAGCACGCCGCCGTTGTGGTCCTGCACCTCCACCAGCAGGAAGATGGGCTGGTTGGGGTCCTCCGGCGGCGGTGGCACCGTCCAGGTGGGCGTGGCGATGTTCGGGTCGCTGAACACGCCGGCCGGCTGCGCCGGCTGCTGTGACCAGCGGTAGAAGATTTCGTCGTTGTCCTCGTCCGTCGCCTCCAGCTGCAGCTGGATGACCGTCCCCTCCTCGAACTTGAGCCCGCCCGGCGTATAGGGCGAGCCCAGCGGGCGCGGTCCGGCGTGGATGACGGGCTGGTGGTTGGGCCCGGAGCAACCCGCGGCACCCAGACCCAACGCGAGCAAGACGAACATGAACGAGCGAGAACGCGACATGGACTTCCCCCTGCCAGGAACGCCGACACCCTAATTCGACACCCGGCGTTCCGTACACCCACCCGGAGGCCCCGGCTGTTTCATCAGCAGGCGATGAAGCACCCGCGAGCGCCTCGCCAACTGTCGGGCGGCGCGCACTCCGGCCTCCAGAGGGCAATCCCTTCCACAAACAAGCCGGCGGGACGTGCGTCAGCGGCGTTTCGCGGTCCGAGCGAACAGCCGCAGCTTGTCCGCGCGCGTCAGCCGCTTGATGGCGGCCTCGCGGCGCAGGGCGGCGCTCCGGTCCAGGGCGGGCTCGCTCCACACCAGCGTCACCGGCAGGCGGGCCCGCGTGTACGCGGCGCCCTTGCCCCGGCCATGCGTGGCCAGGCGGCGCTCCAGGTTGTTGGTGGCACCCGTGTAGAGCGTGCCGTCCCGGCAGCGCAGCATGTACACGGTCCAGGCGGTGGAGGGGGCTTCCGACACGGCGGGCCCCACTCTACCGCCAGGACCGCGCCCCTCAGGAAGGCTTCTGCCCGGCCCCACGCTTGCCGTGCAGCCGCGCCAGCCGCCGCTTCTGGCTGCGGACCGCCTGCGTCTTGAGCACGCGCGCCATCACGTCCGACACCTGCGCCAGCGGATCCGTCCGCCACCCGGCCAGGACCTGCGTCTCGTGCAC
>NZ_RAWL01000170.1:0-17173 GCF_003668885.1 Corallococcus sp. AB049A
AATCAGGGACGGCCTACGAGCCACCTCGCACGGAGGCGGAGCGCAAGCTGGCGGCCATCTGGGAGGAGGTCCTGCGAGTGCCCCGGGTGGGCGTGAAGGACAACTTCTTCTCCCTGGGCGGACACTCGCTGCTGGCGACGCAGGTGGTATCGCGGATCCGCGCGGAGCTGGGAGTGGAGCTCGCGCTGCGAGTCCTCTTCGAGGCCCCCGTGCTGGAGACCCTGGCCGAGCGGCTGAAAACAGCACCGCGCCAGCTGCACACGACGCTGAATCCCACTGCGCTCGGTGGGCCCGCCCCTCTGTCGTTCGCGCAGCAGCGCCTGTGGTTCATCGATCAGCTGGAGCCGGGCACCTCGCTCTACAACGTCCCTGTCGCGGTGCGCCTGGACGGCGAACTGGATGTGGCCGCCCTGGAAGGAGCCCTGCGTGAAGTCGTGCGTCGTCATGAGTCCCTGCGCACCACGTTCGAGGTGCACGAAGGGCAACCGGCGCAACGCATCCACGCCGAGCCACGTCTTGCGTTGGTGCAGTGCGACCTGCGGGCACTCGGAAGCGAGCAGCGGGAGCAGGAGGTCCGGCGTCAGCTCGGAGTAGAGCTGGCGGAGCCCTTCGACCTGAGCCAGGGACCGCTCATCCGCGCAAGCCTGCTGCGGCTGGGGAGCACGGAGCACGTGCTGCTCGTCACGATGCACCACATCGTGTCCGACGGCTGGTCGCTGGGCGTGCTGATCCGTGAGGTGGGAGCGCTGTACGCCGCCTTCGCGGAAGGCCGCCCGTCACCGCTGCCGGAGCTGTCGCTGCAGTACGCGGGATACGCGGCGTGGCAGCGAGGCTGGTTGCAGGGCGACACGCTCCAGAAGGAAGTGGACTTCTGGAGGAAGAAGCTCGCGGGCGCGCCGCCGGTGCTGGAGCTGCCGACGGATCGGCCGCGTCCGGCGGTGCGAGGCAATGCGGGAGCAGTCCACTCCTTCCTGCTGCCGCCCGCGCTGGCCCAATCGCTGCGGGAGCTGGCCCAGCGCGAGGGTGCCTCGCTGTACATGGTGCTGCTGGCCGGGTGGCAGGCGCTGCTGTCGCGCTATTCGGGACAGGACGACATCAGCGTGGGTTCGCCCATCGCGGGCCGCACGCGCGCGGAGCTGGAAGGGCTCATTGGCTTCTTCGTCAACACGCTGGTGCTGCGAGCCCATGTGGACGGAGAGGCGTCCTTCCGTGAGTTGCTGAAGCAGGTGAGGGGCACGGTGCTGGAGGCCTACGAGCACCAGGAGGTGCCCTTCGAGAAGCTGGTGGAGGCGCTTCAGCCGGAGCGCAGCCGCAGCCACACGCCGCTCTTCCAGTCGATGCTGGCGTTGCAGAACACGCCCGACGGAGAGGCACGGCTCCCCGGGCTGACGATGAAGCCTGTGGACCTGGAGCTTCGTACGTCCAAGTTCGACGTGAGCGTCTACTTCGTGGAGACGCCGCAGGGGCTGAGCGGAACGGTGGAGTACAGCACCGACCTGTTCGAAGCGTCGACGGTGCATCGGATGGTGGAGCACCTGCGCGTGCTGTTGGAGGGTGTGGTGGCGAAGCCGGAGGAGGCGGTAGGCCGGCTGTCCCTGCTCATGCCCGAGGAGCGCCAGCAGGTGCTGGTGACGTGGAACCAGCAGCAGGCGGAGTACGACCGCGACGCGACGATTCCGGCGCTCTTCGAGGCGCAGGCGAAGCGCAGCCCGAATGCGGTGGCCGTGGTGAGCGGCAAGCAGCGGCTGACGTACCGGGAGGTGGAGGCAAGGGCGAACCAGCTGGCGCACCGGTTGCGCAAGCTGGGAGTGGGCCCGGAGTCGCGAGTGGGCCTGTGCGTGGAGCGCACCGCCGACGTGGTGGTGGGAACGCTGGGCATCCTCAAGGCCGGCGGCGCCTATGTACCGCTGGACCCGAGCTACCCGAAGGAGCGCCTGGGCTGGTTGCTGGAGGACGCGCAGGGCCCGGCACTGGTGGCGCACTCGCACCTCTTGGAGTCGTTGCCGTCCTTCAGCGCGCAGGCCGTGTGCCTGGACACGGACGCGACGCTGGCCATGGAGCCGAAGGAGGCGCCAGAGACAGGGCTCCGTCCTGAAAACGTCGCGTACCTCATCTATACGTCAGGAAGTACGGGGCGCCCGAAGGGCGTGGCGGTGACGCACCGGAACGCGGCGGCGTTCCTCGCTTGGGCAAGGGAGACGTTCACGGAGGAAGAGATGAAGGCAGTGCTCGCGGCGACGAGCCTGAACTTCGACCTCTCGGTCTTCGAACTCTTCGCGCCGCTGGTGCGAGGAGGCAGCGTGGTGGTGGTGCGCAATGCGCTGCATCTGGCGGAAGAGAAGCCCGAAGCAGAGGTGACGCTCATCAACACGGTGCCTTCGGCCATGGCGCAACTGGTTCGCCTGGGCGCGGTGCCGCCGTCGGTGAGCGTGGTGAACCTCGCGGGCGAAGCCCTGCCGGAGACGCTGGCCAAGGCCGTCTACGGCATCCCCACGGTGAAGAAGCTCTACAACCTGTACGGTCCGTCGGAAGACACGACGTATTCAACGTGGTCGCTGGTGGGCCGGAATGAAGTGCCCAACATCGGCCGGCCGCTCACCAACACGCGGGCGTATGTGTTGGACAAGTACCTCCAACCGGTGCCGGTAGGCGTGGCGGGAGAGCTGTTCCTAGCGGGCGAAGGCCAGGCGCGCGGTTACCTGCTGAGGCCCGAACTGACGGCGGAGAAGTTCCTGCCAGAGGTCTACGGTCCGGAAGGCAGCCGCATGTACCGCACGGGAGACCGCGTGCGGTACCGCGCGGACGGCGTGCTGGAGTACCTGGGGCGTATCGACTTCCAGGTGAAGGTGCGCGGCTTCCGCATCGAACTGGGCGAAGTCGAAGCAGCCCTGCGCCAGCAGGAGGCCGTAAAGGAAGCCGTGGTGGTGGCGAAGGGGGAGGGTGCGGAGAAGCGCCTCGTCGCATACGTGGCACCGAAGGCCGGCGCGACGTTGGAGGCAGAGGCCCTGAAGGCCAGCCTGCGTCAGCGATTGCCGGAGTACATGGTGCCCGGAGCAGTGGTGGTGCTGGAGGCGCTGCCGCTCAATGCCAACGGCAAGGTGGACCGCAAGGCCCTGCCGGAGCCGGAGGCACCGACGGCCAGAAGCACCTACGTGGCCCCGCGCACGGAAGTCGAAGCGAAGCTGGCGGCCATCTGGGCGGAGGTGTTGCGAATCCCCCAGGTGGGCGTGAAGGACGACTTCTTCGCGCTGGGTGGCCACTCGCTGCTGGTGACGCAGGTGGTGTCGCGGATCCGGGCGGAGACGGGCGTGGAGCTGCCGCTGCGCGCGCTCTTCGACGCGCCCACCCTCGAGGCCCTGGCCCAACGGATGGGGACGGCGAGCCGCGTCCAGAGCTCGCTGCTGGGCGACTCGCTCATGGGCACGCTCCCGCCGCTGTCGTTCGCGCAGCAGCGGCTGTGGTTCATCGACCAGATGGATCCCGGGACGGCGCTCTACAACGTGCCCGTGGCGGTGCGGCTGGTGGGAACGCTGGACGTCGCGGCCCTGGAGCGGGCCCTGAACGAGGTCGTGCGCCGGCACGACTCGCTGCGGACCACCTTCGAGGAGCGCGGCGGTCAGGCCATCCAGGTCATCCATCCCACCCTGTCGCTGGAGCTGGGCCGGGAGGACCTGCGCTCCGTTGACGAAGCCCACCGCCAGAAGGAGGCCCGCCGGCAGGTGGAGCAGGAGATGCTCCGTCCCTTCGACCTGGGCCGAGGGCCGTTGATCCGCACCCGGCTGTTCACGCTCAAGGAGCGTGAGCACGTCCTCGTGGTGACGATGCACCACATCGTGTCGGATGGCTGGTCGCTGGGTGTGTTGATCCGCGAGCTGGGCGCGCTCTACGCGGCCTTCTCCTCCGGGCAGCTGTCACCGCTGCCAGAGTTGCCCGTGCAGTACACGCGCTACGCCGCCTGGCAGCGCGACCGGCTCCAGGGGGAGGTCCTGGAGCGGCAGGTGGACTACTGGAAGCGGAAGCTCGGCGGCGCGCCGCCGGTGCTGGAGCTGCCCACGGACCGCCCGCGTTCACCCGAGCGGGGCATCGGGGGCGCGACGTACGCCTTCACCCTCTCCCGGTCGCTGACGGGGGAACTCAAGGCCCTGGCCCAGCGTGAGGGGGCGTCGCTGTACATGGTGCTGCTGGCGGCCTGGCAGGTGCTGATGGCGCGCTACAGCGGCCAGCAGGACATCAGCGTGGGCTCGCCCATCGCGGGCCGCATGCGCGCGGAGCTGGAGGGGCTCATCGGCTTCTTCGTCAACACGCTCGTGCTGCGCGCGAACGTGGACGGCGCCCTGACCTTCCGGCAGCTGCTCGCCCAGGTGCGCGAAACGGTGCTGGACGCGTACGAGCACCAGGAGGTCCCGTTCGAGAAGCTGGTGGAGGTCCTCCAGCCCGAGCGCAGCCGCAGCCACACGCCGCTGTTCCAGACGATGCTGGCCCTCCAGAACATGCCGATGAACGAGCTGCGGCTGCCGGACCTGTCGCTGCTGCCGGTGGAGGTGGAGAACCCCATCGCCAAGTTCGACCTCAGCGTGTCGTTCATGGAGATCCCCAACGGACTCTCCGGCATGTTGGAGTACAGCACGGAACTGTTCGACGCGGGCACCATCCAGCGGCTGGTCGCGCACCTGCTCACGCTGATCGAGGCAGGGGTGGAGCGCCCGGACACGCGCGTGTCCCGCCTGCCCCTGCTGACCGCCGCCGAGCGCCGCGACATGCTGGTGGAGTGGAACGCCACGCGCGCGCCGTTCCCCGAAGCGTGCATGCATTCGCTCTTCGAGGCACAGGTCCGTCGCGCGCCGGACGCCGTGGCCGCGGTCTTCGAAGGGACGCAGCTGACGTACGCGCAGTTGGATGCACGCGCCAACCAGCTCGCCCATGGCCTGCGCCGTCGTGGCGTAGGCCCGGAGGTCCGCGTCGCCCTCGGTGTCGAGCGCTCCCTCGATATCGTCATTGGCCTCCTCGGCATCCTGAAGGCCGGTGGCGCCTGGGTGCCCGTGGATCCGCTGCTGCCCCGGGAGCGCCTGGCCTTCATGCTGGAGGACAGCGCGGCGCAGGTGCTCGTCACCCAGCAGCCGCTGGTGGATCGCTTCCCGGAGGCGCTGCATGCCCGAGCGCTCTGCCTGGACACCGAGCGCGAGTCGCTGGCGAAGGAGCCGGCGGACGCTCCCGTGACGGGCGTGACACCCGGGAACCTGGCGTATCTGCTGTACACGTCGGGCAGCACGGGCACGCCCAAGGGCACGGCGGTGGAGCACCGCGGTGTGGCCAACCTGGTCACCCACGAAGCGGTGGCGTACGGCATCGGCCCTGGCAGCCGCGTGTTGCAGTTCGCCAGCCTCAGCTTCGACCTGTCCGTGGAGGAGATCTTCACCACGCTCTGCAACGGGGCGACGCTGGTGCTCGCGCCGCTGGAGAAGCTGATGCCGGGCGAACCGCTGCCCGTGCTGCTGCGTGAGCAGGGGTTGAGCGTCGTCAGCCTCACCCCCGCGGCGCTGGCGGCCACGTCGTCGGACGGGTTGCCCCACGTGCGCACCGTCATCTCCGGCGGTGACGCCCTGCCCGCGGACGTCGTCGCGCGGTGGGCTCCGGGAAGGCGCCTGCTCAATACGTACGGCCCGACGGAGGCCACCGTCATCGCCACCCTGGGCGAGGTGGCGGCGGATGGCGATGCGCCGTCCATCGGCAAGCCGCTGGCGAACGTGCGCGTCTACGTGCTCGATCCGTACGGGCAGCCGGTGCCCAGGGGCGTGCGCGGTGAGCTGCACATTGGTGGCGTGGGCGTGGCGCGCGGGTACGCCGGGCGTCCGGGCCTCACCGCCGAACGCTTCATCCCGGATGCATTCTCCTCCACTCCGGGCGCCCGTCTCTACCGCACGGGGGACGTGGTGCGCTGGCGCGTGGACGGCCAGCTGGAGTTCGTCGGCCGCCTGGACTTCCAGGTGAAGCTGCGTGGTTTCCGCATCGAGCTGGGCGAGGTCGAGGCCACGCTCGCGCGGCAGCCGGGCGTGAGCGAGGCCGTGGTGCGGGTGTGGGGCGACGGCGCCGACAAGCGGCTCGTGGGCTACGTCGTGGCGAAGGACGGCCACGCGCTGGACGTGGACACGCTGCGCACGGGCCTGCGCCAGGGGATGCCGGAGTACATGGTCCCCGCGGTGCTGATGGTGCTGGACGCCCTGCCGCTCAACGCGAACGGCAAGGTGGACCGCAAGGTGCTGCCGGAGCCGGAGGCCGCCCGAGGGGGCGATGCCTACGTGGCCCCGCGCACCGTGACGGAGGCGAAGCTCGCGGCCGCCTGGGCGGAGGTGCTGCGCCTGGAGCGCGTGGGCGTGAAGGACAACTTCTTCGCGCTGGGAGGCCACTCGCTGCTGGCGACTCAGGTGGTGTCGCGCCTCCGCACGTCGCTGGGGGTGGAGCTGCCGCTGCGCCTGCTGTTCGAGGCCCCCACCGTGGAGGCGCTGGCACAGCGCATCGAGCAGTTGGGCCGCTCCGGCGTGCCCACGCTGAGCGCCGGGGTTCGTCCGGTGTCGCTGCCGTTGTCGTTCGCGCAGCAGCGCCTGTGGTTCATCGACCAGCTGGAGCCGGGCAGCTCGCTCTACAACGTGCCCTCCGTGGTGCGGCTGGAGGGCGACCTGAACGCCTCGGCGCTGGAACAGTCGCTGCGGGAGGTCGTGCAGCGGCACGAAGCCCTGCGCACGACGTTCGAGGAGGAGGCGGGCCAGCCCGTCCAGCGCATCCATGCGTCCGTGGACGTGCCATTGGTCACCGTGGACCTGTCGGCCGCCGGGGCCGAGCGGGAGGACGTGGCCCGGCAGCGGGTGCTGGAGGAGATGGCGAAGCCCTTTGACCTGATGCGGGGGCCGGTCCTGCGAGCGCTGCTGGTGCGCCTGGACGCGCGCGACCACCTGCTCGTCATCTCGATGCATCACATCGTGTCGGACGGCTGGTCCGTGAGCGTCCTGCTCCGCGAGCTGGGGGCGCTGTACACCGCGCGGGCAAGCGGCCATGCCCTGGCACTGCCGCCGCTGCCGGTGCAGTACGCGGACTACGCGGCCTGGCAGCGCGACTGGCTGCGGGATGAGACCCTGGCGCGCGAGGTAGACTACTGGAAGCAGCAGCTGGCCGGAGCGCCGCCGGTGCTGGAGCTGCCCACGGACCGCCCGCGTCCGGCGGTGCGCACCAACGCCGGCACGACGCTGGGCTTCATGCTGCCGCTGGAGCTGTCCCAGCGGTTGAGCACGCTGGCCCGGAATGAGGGCGCATCGCTGTACATGGTGCTGCTGGCGGGGTGGCAGGTGCTGCTGTCGCGCTACTCGGGACAGGACGACATCAGCGTGGGTTCGCCCATCGCGGGTCGCACGCGCTCGGAGGTGGAGGGGCTGATTGGCTTCTTCGTCAACACGCTCGTGCTGCGCACCCAGGTGGATGGAGACCCATCCTTCCGCGCGCTGCTCACGCGGGTGCGGGAGAGGGTGTTGGGCGCGTACGAGCACCAGGAGGTGCCCTTCGAGAAGCTGGTGGAGGCGCTTCAGCCGGAGCGCAGCCTCAGTCACTCGCCGCTGTTCCAGTCGTTGATGTCGCTCCAGAACGTGCCCGTCGAGGAGTCCCATCTCCCTGGGCTGGTGCTCAAGCCGGTGAGCTTTGAGGGCCGCACGTCGAAGTTCGACCTGAGCCTCTTCTTCTCGGAGACGCCGGACGGGCTGAGCGGAGCAGTGGAGTACAGCACCGACCTGTTCGAAGCGTCGACGGTGCGCCGGATGGTGGAGCACCTGCGCGTGCTGTTGGAGGGTGTGGTCGCGAAGCCGGAGGAGGCGGTAGGCCGGTTGCCCCTGCTCACGCCCGAGGAGCGCCAGCAGGTGCTGGTGACGTGGAATCAGCGGCAGGCGGAGTACGACCGCGACGCGACGATTCCAGCGCTCTTCGAGGCGCAGGCGAAGCGCACTCCGAACGCGGTGGCCGTGGTGAGCGGCAAGCAGCGGCTGACGTACCGGGAGGTGGAGGCGAGGGCGAACCAGCTGGCGCACCGGTTGCGCAAGCTGGGCGTAGGCCCTGAGTCGCGAGTGGGCTTGTGCGTGGAGCGCACCGCCGACGTGGTGGTGGGAACGCTGGGCATCCTGAAGGCAGGCGGCGCGTACGTGCCGTTGGACCCGAGCTACCCGAAGGAGCGCCTGGGCTGGTTGCTGGAGGATGCGCAAGGCCCAGCGCTGGTGGCGCACTCGCACCTCTTGGAGTCACTGCCCGCCTTCAGCGCGCAGGCCGTGTGCCTGGACCGCGAGGAAGAGTGGGCCGAAGAGTCCTGCTGCCCGCCGATGTCGGAAGTGCGCCCGGAGAATGTGGCGTACCTCATCTACACGTCGGGAAGTACGGGGCGCCCGAAGGGCGTGGCGGTGACGCACCGGAACGCAGTGGCCTTCCTCGCGTGGGCAACGGAGACGTTCACGGAGGAGGAGACGAAGGCAGTGCTCGCGGCGACGAGCCTCAACTTTGACCTGTCGGTGTTTGAGTTGTTCGCGCCGCTGGTGAGAGGCGGCAGCGTGGTGGTGGTGCGCAACGCCCTGCACCTGGCGGAAGAGAAGCCCGAGGCGGACATCACCCTCATCAACACGGTGCCTTCGGCGATGGCGCAGTTGGTACGCCTGAACGCGGTGCCGCCGTCCGTGCAGGTCATCAACCTCGCGGGCGAAGCCCTGCCGGAGACGTTGGCCAAAGCCGTCTACGCGGTGCCGACGGTGAAGAAGCTCTACAACCTCTACGGTCCGTCGGAAGACACGACGTACTCGACGTGGTCGCTGGTGGGCCGGAATGAGGTGCCCAACATCGGACGGCCTCTCACCAACACGCGGGCGTACGTGCTGGACAAGTACCTCCAGCCGGTGCCGGTGGGCGTGGCGGGGGAACTGTACCTCGCGGGCGAGGGGCAGGCGCGCGGCTACCTGCTAAGGCCAGAGCTCACGGCGGAGAAGTTCCTGCCAGAGGTCTACGGTCCGGAAGGCAGCCGCATGTACCGCACGGGAGACCGCGTGCGGTACCGCGCGGACGGCGTGCTGGAGTACCTGGGGCGTATCGACTTCCAGGTGAAGGTGCGCGGCTTCCGCATCGAGCTGGGCGAAGTGGAGTCAGCGCTGCGCCAGCAAGAGGCCGTGAAGGAAGCCGTGGTGGTGGCGAAGGGGGAGGGCGCTGAGAAGCGCCTCATCGCATACGTGGCACCGAAGGCCGGCACGACGCTGGAAGCAGAAGCCCTGAAGGCCAGCCTGCGTCAGCGGTTGCCGGAGTACATGGTGCCCGGAGCGCTGGTGGTGCTGGAGGCCCTGCCGCTCAACTCCAACGGCAAGGTGGACCGCAAGGCCCTGCCGGAGCCGGAGGCACCGACGGCCGGAAGCACCTACGTGGCCCCGCGCACGGAAGTCGAAGCGAAGCTGGCGACCATCTGGGCGGAGGTGCTGCGAGTCCCCCAGGTCGGCGTGAAGGACGACTTCTTCGCGCTGGGTGGCCACTCGCTGCTGGCGACGCAGGTGGTGTCACGGGTGCGCGCGGAGACGGGCGCGGAGCTGCCGCTGCGTGCCCTGTTCGAAGCACCCACGGTGGAGACCCTTTCCCGCAAGCTGGAGAAGGCCGGACGCGCGAAGGCCCCCGCCCTCGTGCCCGTGTCACGGGATGCACCGCTGCCGCTGTCGTTCGCGCAGCAGCGCCTGTGGTTTATCGATCTGCTGGAGCCGGGCAGCTCGCTCTACAACGTGCCCATCGCGGTACGGCTGGAGGGCGACCTGAACGTGGCGGTCCTGGAACAGTCGCTGCGGGAGCTCGTACGCCGTCACGAAGCCCTGCGCACGACGTTCGAGGAGGAGGAGGGCCAGCCTGTTCAGCGCATCCACGAGTCCGTGGACATGCCGTTGGACACCGTGGACCTGTCGGCCTTCGGGGCTGAGCGGGAGAACGTAGCCCGGCAGCAGGTGCTGGAGGAGATGGCGAAGCCCTTCGACCTGAGGCGGGAACCGCTCCTCCGCGCCCGCCTGCTGAAGCTCGATACTCGCGAGCATGTACTCGTCATCACGATGCATCACATCGTGTCGGACGGATGGTCGCTCGGGGTGTTGATCCGCGAAGTGGGGACGCTCTACGCGGCGTTCGTGCAGGGGCAGCCCTCGCCGCTGCCGGAGCTGCCGGTGCAGTACGCGGACTACGCGGCCTGGCAGCGAGGCTGGTTGCAGGGCGCGACGCTCCAGCAGGAGGTGGATTACTGGAAGCAGAAGCTCGCCGGGGCGCCGCCGGTGCTGGAGCTGCCCACGGACCGCCCACGTCCGGTGGTGCGCACCAACGCCGGCACGACGCTGGGCTTCATGCTGCCGCTGGAGCTGTCCCAGCGGTTGAGCACGCTGGCCCGGAATGAGGGCGCATCGCTGTACATGGTGCTGCTGGCGGGGTGGCAGGTGCTGCTGTCGCGCTACAGCGGCCAGCAGGACATCAGCGTGGGTTCACCCATCGCGGGCCGCACGCGCTCGGAGGTGGAAGGACTCATCGGCTTCTTCGTCAACACGCTGGTGCTGCGCACGGACCTGTCCGGAGACCCCGGCTTCCGCAGCCTGCTCCAGCAGGTGCGCGAGACGGTCCTGGAGGCGCAGGAGCACCAGGAGGTGCCCTTCGAGAAGCTGGTGGAGGCGCTGCAACCCGAGCGCAGCCGCAGCCACACGCCGTTGTTCCAGACGCTGCTGGCGCTCCAGAACGTGCCTGTCGGTGAAGCCCGGCTGCCCGGCATGACGCTCAAGCCCGTGGAGTTCGCGGGAGGAACGTCGAAGTTCGACCTGAGCCTCTTCTTCTCGGAGACGCCGGACGGGCTGAGCGGAACGGTGGAGTACAGCACCGACCTGTTCGAAGCGTCGACGGTGCGCCGGATGGTGGAGCACCTGCGCGTGCTGTTGGAGGGTGTGGTCGCGAAGCCGGAGGAGGCGGTAGGCCGGTTGCCCCTGCTCATGCCCGAGGAGCGCCAGCAGGTGCTGGTGACGTGGAATCAGCGGCAGGCGGAGTACGACCGCGACGCGACGATTCCAGCGCTCTTCGAGGCGCAGGCGAAGCGCACTCCGAACGCGGTGGCCGTGGTGAGCGGCAAGCAGCGGCTGACGTACCGGGAGGTGGAGGCGAGGGCGAACCAGCTGGCGCACCGGTTGCGCAAGCTGGGCGTAGGCCCTGAGTCGCGAGTGGGCTTGTGCGTGGAGCGCACCGCCGACGTGGTGGTGGGAACGCTGGGCATCCTGAAGGCAGGCGGCGCGTACGTGCCGCTGGATCCGAGCTACCCCAAGGAGCGACTGGGCTGGTTGCTGGAGGACGCGCAGGGCCCGGCGCTGGTGGCGCACTCGCACCTCTTGGAGTCACTGCCCGCCTTCAGCGCGCAGGCCGTGTGCCTGGACCGTGAGGAGGAGTGGGTGGAGGAGTCCTGCTGCCCGCTGACGTCGGAAGTGCGTCCGGAGAACGTGGCGTACCTCATCTACACGTCGGGAAGCACGGGCCGCCCGAAGGGCGTGGCGGTGACGCACCGGAACGCGGCGGCCTTCCTCGCATGGGCGACGGAGACGTTCACGGAGGAGGAGACGAAGGCGGTGCTCGCGGCGACGAGCCTCAACTTCGACTTGTCGGTGTTTGAGTTGTTCGCGCCGCTGGTGAGAGGCGGCAGCGTGGTGGTGGTGCGTAATGCCCTGCACCTGGCGGAAGAGAAGCCAGATGCCGACATCACCCTCATCAACACGGTGCCTTCGGCGATGGCGCAGTTGGTACGCCTAGGGGCGGTACCGCCATCAGTGCAGGTCATCAACCTCGCGGGCGAAGCCCTGCCGGAGACGCTGGCGAAGGCCGTCTACGGCATCCCTACGGTGCGCAAGCTGTACAACCTCTACGGCCCGTCGGAAGACACGACGTACTCAACGTGGTCGCTGGTGGGCCGCAATGAGGTGCCCAACATCGGCCGGCCGCTCACCAACACACGGACGTACGTGCTGGACAAGTACCTCCAGCCGGTGCCGGTAGGCGTGGCCGGAGAGCTGTTCCTCGCGGGCGAAGGCCAGGCGCGCGGCTACCTGCTGAGGCCGGAACTGACGGCGGAGAAGTTCCTGCCAGAGGTCTACGGGCCTGAAGGCAGCCGCATGTACCGCACGGGAGACCGGGTGCGGTACCGCGCGGATGGCGTGCTGGAGTACCTGGGCCGCGTGGACTTCCAGGTGAAGGTGCGTGGCTTCCGCATCGAGCTGGGCGAAGTGGAGTCCGCGCTGCGCCAGCAGGAGGCCGTGAAGGACGCAGTCGTCGTCGCGAAGGGGGAGGGTGCGGAGAAGCGCCTTGTCGCATACGTGGCACCGAAGGCCGGAGCGACGCTGGAAGCAGAGGCCCTGAAGGCCAGCCTGCGTCAGCGGTTGCCGGAGTACATGGTGCCCGGGGCACTGGTGGTGCTGGAGGCGCTGCCGCTCAACTCCAATGGCAAGGTGGACCGCAAGGCCCTGCCGGAGCCGGAGGCACCGACGGCCGGAAGCACCTACGTGGCACCGCGCACGGAGACTGAAGCGAAGCTGGCATCCATCTGGGCGGAGGTCCTGCGAGTCCCCCAGGTGGGCGTGAAGGACGACTTCTTCGCGCTGGGCGGTCACTCACTGCTGGCGACGCAGGTGGTGTCTCGGGTGCGCGCGGAGACGGGCGCGGAGCTGCCGCTACGCGCGCTGTTCGAAGCACCCACGGTGGAAACCCTCTCCCGCAAGCTGGAGAAGGCCGGACGCGCGAAGGCACCCGCCCTCGTGCCCGTGTCACGAGACGCACCGCTACCGCTGTCGTTCGCGCAGCAGCGCCTCTGGTTCATCGATCAACTGGAGCCGGGCACGGCGCTCTACAACGTGCCCATCGCGGTCCGCCTGGAAGGCGACCTGGACGTGGCGGTCCTGGAACAGGCCCTTCGTGAAGTCGTGCACCGTCATGAGGCCCTGCGCACGACGTTCGTCGCGGGCAACCCCGAGCCGGAGCAACGGCCCTCGCCCGATAGCGTCTTCACTGTGGCGGTGGAGGACCTGACGTCGAACACCGCCGCGCTCCAGAAGCGCGTGGAGCAGGAGGTGCTGCGACCCTTCGAGCTGGCACACGGTCCGCTCCTCCGCGCCCGCCTGCTGAAGCTCGACGCGCGCGAGCACGTGCTCGTCGTCACGATGCACCACATCGTGTCGGACGGGTGGTCGCTCGGCGTGTTGATCCGCGAAGTGGGTGCGCTCTACGCGGCGTTCGTGCAGGGGCAGCCCTCGCCGCTGCCGGAGCTGCCGGTGCAGTACGCGGACTACGCGGCGTGGCAGCGCGGCTGGTTGCAGGGCGCGACGCTCCAGCGGGAGGTGGATTACTGGAAGCAGAAGCTCGCCGGTGCGCCGCCGGTGCTGGAGCTGCCCACGGACCGTCCCCGTCCCGCCGTGCGCGGAAACGCGGGAGCGAACCATGGCTTCCTCTGGCCGCAATCGCTGGTCCAGGGACTCAAGAGCCTCGCGCAGCGCGAAGGGGCCTCGTTGTACATGGTGCTCCTGGCCGGATGGCAGGTGCTGCTGTCACGCTACAGCGGACAGCAGGACATCAGCGTGGGTTCACCCATCGCGGGCCGCACGCGCTCGGAGGTGGAGGGACTCATCGGCTTCTTCGTCAACACGCTGGTGCTGCGCACGGACCTGTCCGGAGACCCCGGCTTCCGGAGCCTGCTCCAGCAGGTTCGCGAGACGGTCCTGGAGGCGCAGGAGCACCAGGAGGTGCCCTTCGAGAAGCTGGTGGAGGCGCTGCAACCCGAGCGCAGCCGCAGCCACACGCCGCTGTTCCAGACGCTCCTGGCGCTCCAGAACGTGCCCGTCGGTGAAGCCCGGCTGCCCGGCATGACGCTCAAGCCCGTGGAGTTCGCGGGAGGAACGTCGAAGTTCGACCTGAGCGTCTTCTTCGTGGAGACTGCGGAGGGCGTGAGCGGAACGCTGGAGTACAGCACCGACCTGTTCGATGCCGCGACGGTGCACCGGATGGTGGAGCACCTGCGCGTGTTGCTGGAAGGCGTGGTGGCGAAGCCAGAGGAGTCGGTAGGCCGGCTGCCCCTGCTCACGCCTGAGGAGCGCCAGCAGGTGCTGGTGACGTGGAACCAGCTGCAAGCGGAGTACGACCGGGACGCGACGATTCCGCGCTTCTTTGATGCGCAGGCGAAGCGCACCCCGGATGCCATCGCCGTGGTGAGCGGCAAGCAGCGGCTGACGTACCGGGAGGTGGAGGCGAGGGCGAACCAACTGGCGCACCGGTTGCGCAAGCTGGGCGTCGGCCCGGAGTCGCGAGTCGGTCTGTGCGTGGAGCGCACCGCCGATGTGGTGGTGGGGACACTGGGCATCCTCAAGGCTGGCGGCGCGTACGTCCCGTTGGATCCGAGCTACCCGAAGGAGCGCCTGGGCTGGCTGCTGGAGGACGCGCAAGGCCCGGCGCTGGTGGCGCACTCGCACCTGTTGGAGTCGCTGCCCGCCTTCAGCGCGCAGGCCGTATGCCTGGACACGGACGCGACGCTGGCCATGGAGCCGAAGGAGACGCCGGAGACAGGGCTCCGTCCTGAAAACGTCGCGTACCTCATCTACACGTCGGGAAGCACGGGCCGCCCGAAGGGCGTGGCGGTCACGCACCGGAACGCGGCGGCCTTCCTCGCCTGGGCAACGGAGACCTTCACCGAGGAGGAGACGAAGGCGGTGCTCGCGGCGACGAGCCTCAACTTCGACCTCTCCGTCTTCGAACTCTTCGCGCCGCTGGTGAGGGGCGGCAGCGTGGTGGTGGTGCGCAACGCCCTGCACCTGGTGGAGGAGAAGCCCGAAGCGGACATCACCCTCATCAACACGGTGCCTTCGGCGATGGCGCAACTGGTGCGCTTGAACGCCGTGCCGCCGTCGGTTCGCGTGGTGAATCTCGCGGGCGAAGCCCTACCGGAGACGCTGGCGAAGGCCGTCTACGGCATCCCCACGGTGCGCAAGCTGTACAACCTCTATGGCCCGTCCGAAGACACGACGTACTCAACGTGGTCGCTGGTCGGCCGGAATGAGGTGCCGAACATCGGCCGGCCGCTGACGAACACGCGGGCATACGTGCTGGACAAGTACCTCCAGCCGGTGCCGGTGGGCGTGGCCGGAGAGCTGTTCCTCGCGGGCGAAGGCCAGGCGCGCGGCTACCTGCTGAGGCCGGAACTCACGGCGGAGAAGTTCCTGCCAGAGGTCTACGGTCCGGAAGGCAGCCGCATGTACCGCACGGGAGACCGCGTGCGTTTCCGCGCGGACGGCGTGCTGGAGTACCTGGGGCGTATCGACTTCCAGGTGAAGGTGCGCGGCTTCCGCATCGAATTGGGCGAAGTCGAAGCAGCCCTGCGCCAGCAGGAGGCCGTAAAGGAAGCCGTGGTGGTGGCGAAGGGGGAGGGTGCGGAGAAGCGCCTCGTCGCATACGTGGCACCGAAGGCCGGCGCGACGCTCGAAGCAGAAGCCCTGAAGGCCAGTCTGCGCCAACGGCTGCCGGAGTACATGGTGCCCGGGGCGCTGGTGGTGCTGGGCGCGCTGCCGCTCACGGCCAACGGCAAGGTGGATCGCAAGGCCCTGCCAGACCCGGACGTCACCGCGTCCCAGTCCGAGCACTTCGTCGCACCCCGTGACGCGCTGGAGTCCCAGCTCGTGGCGGTGTGGGAAGAGGTCCTGGGCGTGAAGCCCATCGGCGTGCGCACCAGCTTCTTCGCGCTGGGAGGCCACTCGCTGCTCGCGGTCCGCCTGATGGCCGCGCTGCGCGAACAGCTGGGCCGCGAGGTCCCCCTGGCCGCGCTCTTCCAGCATCCCACCGTGGAGGAGCTGGCGAAGCTGCTGCGCGCGGAGACGGAGACGTGGTCGCCGCTCGTCCCGCTGGAGAAGGGCGACGCGGGCCGCCGGCCCCTGTTCCTCGTCCATCCGGGTGGCGGCAACGTGCTCGCGTACCCGGAGCTGGCGCGGCTCCTCGGTCCCCACCAGCCTGTCTTCGGCATCCAGGCACGTGGCCTCCAGGCCGGCCATGCCGTGGTGGAGACCGTGGAGGAGATGGCCACCCTGTACGCGGACGCCATCCGCGCGGAGCAGCCGGAAGGGCCGTACCTCCTCGCGGGCTGGTCGCTCGGCGGCGTCATCGCCTTCGAGATGGCCCGCCAACTGCGCGCGCAGGGCCAGGCCGTGGGGCTGCTGGCGCTGGTGGACGCCTACGTCCCCGGCATCGGAGCCCCCTCCGGTGACGCCCCCACGAAGGCCCCCGACGCCAGCACGCGCGTCGCCTTCGCCCAGACGGTGGCCCAGGCCTTCGCGCTGAGCCTGCCCGTGTCCGACGAGGCCCTGGAGCGCATGGACGACGAATCCATGCTGGGGACGCTCCTCGCCGTGGGCGTCCAGGCCGGCCTCCTGGAGGAGGCGACGGGCCGCGAGCAATTGCGCGCCCTGTTCCGCGTCTACCAGGCCAACCTGCGCGCCATGGACCGCTACGTCCCCAGCCCCTACGACGGACCGGCGCTGCTGCTGGCCGCTGAAGCGAACCCCACCTCCGGGGTGCCCCGCCACCGCGGCTGGGAGCCCTTCGTCCGGGGGGGACTGGACGTGAGGGACGTCCCTGGGGGACACCATCAACTCATGCAGGACCCGTACGTGCGGCACGTGGCCACGCTGTTGCGCCAGGCCCTGGAGGACAAGTCATGACCATTGAAACATCCGAGACATCCAGCGGCGGCTCTCCGTGGCCCAGCCGCATCATCCTGACCATCTGGTTCGTGTGCTTCTCCGTGGGCTCGCTGGTCCACATCCTCATCGTGGCGAAGTACGGCCTCTTCGCGAATGATCCGGCGGATCCGCTGCCCATGCCGTTCGTCGTCGTGAACGAGCTCTTCACGGTGCTCAACCCGCTCACCATCGCGCTGCTCATCTTCAAGCGGCGCGCGGGCATCCTCTCCGCGCTGGGCGTGGTGGCGCTCGTCTACGTCCTCAACCTGGCCCTGATGGTGTGGTTCTGGACCGCGAAGCAGCACCTGCACGTCGCCTGGCTGTACCTCAACGGGTCCATGGGCGTGTTCATGGCCCTGACCGCGAAGCGCCTGTGGCGGGACGCCCCCGAGGCGAAGGCC